>JAFYVF010000038.1 GCA_017549265.1 Clostridia bacterium | reverse complement strand
GCCCCACCCGTTCCCATCCCGAACACGGAAGTTAAGCTCTCATGCATCGAAAATACTTGGCGGGAGACTGCCCGGGAAGATAGATAGTTGCCGGTTTTAACAAGAAAGCCACCCTAAAGGTGGCTTTTTTGTTTTGCTTGAAAAACGGCGCAGACCACGAATTGATTGCATCAAATTCGTTATGAAAAAACTTCACCATTCGGCGTACCATCTGTACGCCTTCAGGCTTACGGTCGGAGCGGATGAATCCGCGTCCGACTTCAGTTTTTCCATTCTGCATCCGTTTTTCTGCACAAGGTGACTATGAAGATTTGCCAGAACGGATGAACTTCACCACTCGGCGTACCGTTATGCTGTACGCAGTACTACGCCTTCGGATAACCCCTTCGGGTTCAGTTTCTTCGTTCTGTTCTCATTTTTCCTCGTATAATTTTTTCAAGGTAAAACGGCGCACAATGGGTTGTAGGGGAGGTGTTCCATCGCCTCCCGTTTTTTCGTTTCATAACACGGGCGGGGACAGAGCCACCGCCCCTACATTGATTTTTACGAGAAGGATTTCATCATCTACAGATAATTTATTTTCTTTTTCGTTGACATCTTTTTTTAATTGTGCTACCATAAAAAGGTAAAATCCAAACAAAGAGGGTGTTGGAATGGAAAACAGTTTATTAAAATTAGAACATGGAGACATCACTTTTGGAGATGGCTTTCTTGATACTGAATTTCAAGGTGTTGAGTTTGAATTGATTTCTCCAAATGAAATATTGGACAAAAACAGAGCAAAAATTCAGCAAGGTCTTTCAGAAACAGAAGAACGACTTGCTTTTATTGACGATAAAGTATCGGAATTGAATTCTGAGATAGATATCTTGACTAATCATGCAAATGACATTGATTATACCATAGCAGTAGCGAGCGGTTTACTGACAGGTTTACTTGATTCGTTTTTTGGTGAGGATATTAAAAAATTAACTGATAATAAAATTAATTCGAAAGTTATAGGAGGTGCAAAAGAAGAAAAAATTAAGAAGTCTATTGAAAGGGCGCAAGAACAAGCAAAGAGAAAAAATTTACAATTAACGTCCGAACAGATAAAATCAATTAGAGAAAGCGTCGAAAAACAATTTACACCAAACGATTCATCTGATGAAGAAAGTAAAAGAATTTTAACAAAAGCGATTAGGTATCTTGAAAACAATAAAGAATCATCAACAGATAAGATATGGAATTTCAAAGGTTCAAAAATTACGCCTGAATCACACCATTTGGATGACTTATCTCATCATGCTTCGATTGTCGGCCTTGTAGCGTCAATTCTTACCCAGTTTACGCGAAAAGGATATTTTTCAGATAAACATGGTTCAAATTTCCCAATTAAAATAGATGAGAAAAAAGGAGATTTAATTGGGGAAAATATACCTGCAAAATTTGTATGTGGAGTATCAAATTGGTTTTGGCATCTAATGAGTGATGTTGCGGGTACAAATAAAAATCCGGGTGCTGGAAGGGGGATACCTGGACCATTAATGTCTTTGTTTAAAACAGCCTCTTCCTTGCCAATATTAAAGGAAATAAAATTGCCAGAAATTGCAAATAAAATTTTTGAAGAAGCAAGATTTGATTTTAGAAAGGAAATTTCCTCAAGCATCCCTGTATTGTTGAATGATATTATAGTTAGAATTTCCTTTTTTGTTAGAAGGCTAATAATTGAATTGAAAGGAAAAGACAGTTTTCGAGAGGTTAATTGGAAAAACACCTTGCCTTTTCGAAATAGAACGATAGTACGGATGTTAACAATCGCATCGGGAACTTTTATTGCTGTTGATATTGTAGATGCAGCTGTTCGTTCTGGTGGGGTGAATGCTTCTTGTATTCTTCGTGTTAATTTTGTTGGTGTGGGAAGGTTTGCTATCGCAATCACTACCGATACAGGTATGGGAGTCAAAAAAGGAATCAAAGAAAATAAACGTATCGATTTGATTGGGGAACAACTTAAATTGATGAATGTAAAAGTGTCTTACAAACAAGCGGACATGTGGGTTTCTGCGAAGGACGCCGGGGAATCAATCAAAGAAGCGTATCAGATGGTAGTCCCTGCAATTCAAGCAACCGTTGCTGCTTGGGAATCGGTTGATAATGATGTGATAGCAATTTCTTCAGCATTAAAAAAAGAACGAACAGAAGATGCAATGTTGGAAGAACTGCTGAAAATGTTGGAATGATGAAAGTGAGGATAGGATTATGGACAATCAAGAATCCAAAGAACAAATAATAATGGATGGATTAAGACAAAGCAGTGACCTGATTGGACAAATCAAGTTAGAGGAGCTGCCTGCCATTATAACTGCTCAAGTAACACAAATAAAGGAATTAGGTATTAGAATCGAGGATGCTATTTCTTCTGCTGATAATGCAAAGGATGCTGCAACTGAAGCCGGTAAGCTGTCCGCAGGTTTTGGTCATAAGAAAAAAGCAATCAAAGAATTGCAAGAGTCCGGGAAAAAATCTGCAGAAGCAATTGGTGATACAGTTGAGGCACTGCAACTTTCTTTTGAGTATGAAAAACAATTGGGTGATATTAGTAAATTTTTAATTGCATTAGGCACATACAGTGCTGAACATACACGAAAAACCGTGGCGCAACTAAAGACAGAAATTTTAAATAACGGAACAGGTAGCAAGCTGAAGGATGTTGCAAAAAAACAATTGATACAGGTGATTGCTCAATTAGAAACTCAAGGCGAAACGATACAGCGTCAAGAAGCTTTGGAAAAAGAACTTAATGCGCAAGAACAAAAAGATGCAGAACATGATAAACAAATTCAAGAAATGGCAGAGGATGACGATAGGCAAGATGCTCTTATCGAGCAACATGCTGCAAGTATTGAAGAACTTAATGCTCGAATAGCCGCATTAGAGAATAGTTTGAAGCATAACGGTTTGAAAATTTTGGTTTTAATTATATCGATTTTTGCATTAATATTATCTCTGTTGCAGGTGTTTAAGATTCTATAAAAAAAACATTGACATAGCAAGAAAAGCCGGCAGTTTGATACTGTCGGCTTTTTGGTACTCTGGACTGGAGTTGAATTTGTGTGTGAATTTTCAAAATTGAAGTATGCCTGATTCGTCCCCCTAAAGTGTCTTCATAACAAATATTCGGATTTTCAAGTGGAATTTTTCTAAAAAAACTTGAAATTCAGGCAAAAATGTTATACAATAAAAATGACGGCGTGTGTCGTTCCCCCGAATTTATTTGTACAATGGAGGACAGTATGCAATACAACAGTACAAGAAATAAGGAATATAAAGTAGCTTCGGCAATGGCGATGAAGCAAGGCTTATCTGCCGATGGTGGTTTATTTGTGCCGGAATTGTTTCCGACTCTGACCAAAGAAATTTATGAGAAACTGATGAATCAGACTTATATTCAGCGTGCAGCAACCATTTTAGGTTTATTTTTAGAAGATTTTACCGTAGAAGAACTGGAAAGTTACTGCGAAACAGCGTACGGAAACGGTAAATTCGGAGCAGGAAACCCCACTCCAATCCACTATACTGACGATAAGACCGCTTACTTAGAATTATGGCATGGACCGACCTGTGCATTTAAGGATATGGCATTACAGATGCTTCCTCATCTTTTGACTGCCTCTGTCAGAAAAACAGGGGACGAGAGGACTGTTTGCATTTTAGTTGCAACCAGTGGTGATACCGGGAAAGCTGCATTAGACGGCTTTGCCGATGTGGATGGCACCAAAGTGGTGGTGTTCTATCCAAAAGACGGTGTTTCTGAGATTCAGAAACTGCAAATGGTAACCCAAAAAGGGGACAACGTGTTTGTCAGCGGAGTAAACGGCAACTTTGACGACGCTCAGACCGGTGTAAAAACCATTTTTACCGATGAATCATATCGGGAAGAATTAAATGAAAAAGGGATTATTTTATCCTCTGCAAACTCTATGAACTGGGGCAGACTGGTTCCTCAGGTGGTATATTACATTTCTGCTTACTGCGATTTGGTGAAAGCAGGAAAAATTGCTTTGGGTGATATCTTTAACGTATGTGTGCCCACAGGAAACTTCGGTAACATTTTAGCAGCATATTATGCCAAAAAGATGGGACTTCCTGTTGGAAAACTCATTTGTGCATCCAACTGCAATAACGTGTTGACCGATTTTATCAATACCGGTGTTTATAACCGTAACAGAGAATTCCATCTGACCATGTCTCCTTCTATGGATATTCTGATTTCTTCCAACTTAGAGCGTTATTTGTATGATATCAGCGGAAAAGACGATGCTTATATCAGCACCATTATGAAACAACTTTCCGAAAAAGGAAGCTATGAAGTAACCGATAGTATGAAAGAAACTATTAAAAAGGATTTCTTTGCAGGATATGCTTCCGAAGAAGACACTTTAGCAGAAATCAAGAAAACATTTCGTGAAAATGACTACTTGATGGATACCCACACTGCGGTGGCATCCTACGTGTTAAAGAAATACCGTGAAGAAACGGAAGACCAAAAAATTTGTGTGATTGCATCCACTGCAAGTCCCTATAAATTCAATGAAAACGTGCTGAATGCATTGGAGCAGAACAAACCCTGCGAAGATGAATTTGAGCGTTTGACTTTATTAAAAGAAATTTCCGGTTTAGAAATTCCCAAGCAGCTTTGGGAATTACAAACAGCTAAACGGCGGTTCTTAACTGCTTGTGAAAAAACTGATATGAAGGAAACTGTTACCAAGTTTTTATCATAACAATGGAGTGAATCTATGGCAATTTTTGCAATTTCGGATTTACATCTTCCCTTTGGCATCAATAAACCGATGAACGTGTTTGGAAAAGCTTGGGAAGATTATACCGATAAGTTATATGAAAATTGGAATAATCATGTTACCGATGATGACACGGTGATTTTGCCCGGCGATTTTTCCTGGGCCACTTATCTGGAGCAATCGGTGGCAGATTTTCAGTTTTTACAATCACTTCCGGGCACAAAAATTATTGCCAAAGGGAATCACGATTACTTTTTTACCACCATGTCTAAAATGGAAAAATTTTTGTTTGAGCAAGGCTTTTCTTCTGTGAAAATTCTGCATAACAACTTTTTTCTGGTGGAAGATACACTCATTTGCGGAAGTCGTGGCTGGGACATCACCGCTCACGGAGAAGAAGATGAAAAACTGACTCATCGGGAAGCGGTTCGGTTGGAGTTGTCCATCGAGGCAGCAAAAAAAGAATACCCCGAACTTCCTGTTTTAGCGTTTTTACATTATCCGCCGATTTATAAACAGAATCCCGAAGCGAATAATCCTATCAGGGATGTTTTAGAGCGGTATGAAATCAAACACTGTTATTACGGACACCTACATGCAAAAGGAATTGAAAATGCCTTTGTAGGTGAATATAACGGAGTGAACTATCAACTGATTTCAGCAGATTATTTGGAATTTATGCCCTTAAAAATTAAAGAATAAATGCGAAAAGGACTAAACTACAAGGAGGATAAAAACATGAAGGCGATTGTGTTATCAGCAGGTTATGCAACCAGACTTTACCCTTTAACCAAGGATACCCCGAAAGGTCTGTTACCCATCGGAAAAAAATCTATTTTAGATTTTATTACCGATGAAATTGAAACCATCCCCGAGGTTGACGAAATGTTTATCATTTCCAACCATAAGTTTTTCACCAACTTTTCTGATTGGGCCAAAACTCGCGAAACCCGTCTGAAAGTGACTGTTTTAGATGACAATACCACCGATGATTCCAATAAATTGGGTGCCATCGGAGACATTTGGTTTACCATTGAAAACGGCAAAATTGATGAAGATGTTTTAATTGTGGCAGGGGATAATTTCTTTACGTTCCCCTTAAACGATTATCTAGATTTCTATCGCCAAAACGGATTTGACAGTATTTTGGTAAAAGAAATCAATGAAATTAAGGAACTGCAGAGAATGGCAAACGTGATTTTGGATGAAAAGGGGCAGGTTCTGGCGATGGAAGAAAAGCCCCAAAATCCCAAATCCAACTGTGCGGCATTTGCATCTTATATTTACAGAAAAGATACCCTTCCCATGATTAAGCAATACTTAGAGGAAGGAAACAATCCGGATGCGCCCGGTTTCTTCCCATCTTGGTTACACGATAAAAAACCGGTCTATGCTTATAAATTCCGGGGAGAGTGTTATGATATCGGAACTCACGATTCTTACCGTGAAGTTTGCGAAAAGTTTGGAGAACAGTAAGATAAGTATGAGGGTGTTTGAAAGAAATTTGTCCTTTCAAACAGCCTCTTTTTCAGGCAAAACGAGGTGACTTTTTGTGAAAAAGAATATGTTAAGTCTTTTAAAAGGAAATTACCTGACATACATCTGTATGCAAATTTTGATAATCATAGCGGCTGTTTTAGGCCTTTTGAACCCCTTTTTCACAAAAACAATTGTGGATGATGTGCTGCAAGGCGGACAAACCAGTCTGATTGTTCCCATTGTGCTTGGAATTGCAGGGGCCACGACCGGAAGATTGTTTCTCAGATATTTTGCTCAAATGAAGCTGGAAAGTATTACTCAAAATATGGTGTTGGTTCTTCGCAGACGAGGATATCGCAAGCTGATGGAACTTGATTTCGAATATTATGATAAACATTCCACCGGAGAAACTATGACGCAGATGACTTCTGATATGGATTCTGTGCGTCAGTTTTTTGCCCGCACGGTGTTTGTGTCGCTGGAAAATATTGCGACATTTTTAGGTGCAATCTTAATTTTGGTGTTTTATATCAACATAAAGTTGTCGGCAGTATTGTTGTTGGTGATTCCCGTGGTTGCGATTCTGACTACGCATATGGCGAAAGAACAGAAAAAACGGTATCGACATTTGAGAAAAATGCATGCAGACTTAAATACCGTAGTCAGTGAAAATATTTGGGCACAGAGAGCTGTGAAAGCATTTGTACGTGAGGAATATGAAAATCGTCGAATGCAACGAGTGAATGAAGAATTCCGGGATGCACAGATGGATATTGCCATGACCTCTCGAAAATATTTGCCTTTCTTGCAAAATATTTATGGGATTGTGCAACTTTACCTTGTTTTTGTGGGTGGAGGACTGGTGATACAGGATGTGATTACCTTAGGGGATCTTATTATGTTTAATAGCATGATTTGGATGGTAACAGGCCCTTTAAGTATGGTTGGCGCTTTAATCAATGAGGCTATCGGTAGTTTTACCTCTTATGAGAAACTGATGGCACTTTTGGAGGAAGAACCCAAAATAATCAGTAAGAATACGATCAAGGCAACTGCGGTCTCGGGAAAAGTGGAATTTCAAAATGTCAGCCTGTCGTATGAAGGAACAACTGCACTCAAAAATATCAGCTTTGTGGCAGAGCAGGGAATGAGAATCGGCATTATGGGGCAAACAGGCTCCGGAAAGACTTCTCTCATTCAACTCATCTCCCGTTTTTATGACCCGGATGAGGGCGTGATTCTCATTGATGATATTCCTTTGCAGGAATTGGATCTGGAAACTGTGAGAAATTCCGTTTCTGCTTCTCAGCAAGAAGTGTTTCTGTTTTCTGATACAGTGGGTGCCAACATTTCCTATGGGAATCCCAAAGCGTCTATGGAAGAAATTAAGCGTGCGGCAAAAATTGCCATGGCAGACGAATTTATCGAAAAACTGCCTGAAAGATATGAAACCGTTATCGGAGAACGAGGTGTTACCTTATCGGGTGGACAAAAGCAGCGTCTTGCTTTGGCACGTGCGATTTTAAAAAATCCTGCCATTTTAGTATTGGATGATACCACCTCAGCATTGGATTCTGAAACCGAAGAAAAGATTCGGGAAGCACTGTCTACCAACTGTACGGATAAAACGGTGTTTATTATTTCCCAAAAAATTTCTTCCGTGAAAGATTGCGATATGATTTTAGTGTTAAAAGATGGGAAACTGATTCAAAAAGGAACTCACAAAGAGCTTCTTCTAAAAAAACAAGGGTATTACTACGATGTGTATGTGCATCAGTACGGAGGTGATATCCATGGCTAAAATCAATCGCTTCCATCAGGATGAAGAATTAAAAATCAGGTTTGGTAAAAAAGAGTGGGGCATTATTTTTAAGTATGTGAGAAAGTATTGGTGGGAACTGCTTCTAACCATTCTCGTCATTGCCATTGGTGTGCTTTCTTCCACGGTAGTGCCCTACATTATGAAAATTGTGTTTGACGATGCCATCGTTAACGAAAACTATCAGCTGTTGTATACTTGCGGCGGTTTTCTGGCGGCTATGGTGCTTGTGAATATTTTGGTATCAAGATTTAGAATGAAGCACTTAATCAAAGTGGGGCAGTCTATTATTTTTGACATCAGAAAAGAGTTGTTTGCCCACATTCAGAAGTTGCCTTTCGTATTTTTTGATACCAGACCCCACGGCAAAATTTTAATCCGTGTGACCAATTATATTAACTCTTTGGCAGAACTGTTTTCCAATATTATTGCCAATGCGGTGCTGGATGTGCTATCGCTGGTAGCGGTTGTCAGCTTTATGTTTGCAATCAACGTAAAGCTTACCTTGGTTGCTCTTTGTGGGATACCGGTACTTTTAATCGCGATGCATTTGATTAAAAAGGTACAACGAAGAATCCGAAGAACTTTTAATGATAAAAACAGTAATTTAACTGCCTACTTAATGGAAAGCATCAATGGTGTTCGTGTGACGCAAGCCTTTGGCAGAAAACGGAAAAACGAACGTATTTTTACTGATTTATCCGTACAGGTATATCGTCATTGGATGAAGACGGTGGGAATCGAATTTATGATTCCGCTGACCACATCCCTGCTTTCGGAATTGACTGCTTGTGTGACCTATTTTGCAGCGGTGATGGTAATTTCCGGAGAAGCGATTACCGTGGGGGTTACTATTTCCATTATCAACTATTTGCGCCGTTTATGGAACCCCATCAATAACTTATCTAATTTGTATAACCAACTGATTACCAATATGGGATATCTGGAGAGAATCTTAGAAACTTTGGAAGAACCCGAGGAAATCATGGAT
>JAFYVF010000037.1 GCA_017549265.1 Clostridia bacterium | reverse complement strand
TAATGAGCGGAACTCCAGGCTCCGGGAAGACTATGCTTTCTAAACGTGTGCCCGGGATTTTACCGCCGCTCACATTTTCCGAATCCATGGAAGTGACCAAAGTTTATTCGGTCTGCTCTTTGGTTTCCAAAGACAAGCCTATGATTGTGGAACGACCCTTTCGGGCACTCCACCATACTGCATCCACCGTATCTATTATTGGTGGCGGAACCAAGGCGATGCCCGGTGAAATTTCCTTAGCACATAATGGGGTATTGTTTTTAGACGAACTTCCCGAATTTAAGCGGGAAGCGTTGGAAGTGTTACGACAACCCTTAGAAGATAAGAAAATCAATGTGACCCGTGTGAGCCGTTCGGCAGAATATCCCTGCAATTTTATGATTATTGCGGCGATGAATCCTTGTCCTTGCGGATATCACGGTTCCAAAGTGAAAGAATGCACCTGTACCTTAGATCAGATTAAGCGATACCAGAAGAAAATTTCAGGCCCTCTTCTGGATAGAATTGACATTCAGATTGAAGTGCCTGCGGTGAACTATGATGAAATTTCATCACTGGAACGCTCAGAATCTTCCGAAAACATCAGAAAACGAGTGATTCGTTGCCGTGAACTGCAAAAGAAACGCTACGAAGGCGAAGGCATTTTAACCAATGCGGAATTAACCGCTCCTTTGGTGAAAAAATATTGCCCCTTAACCAATGATGCGGAAGCAATGCTGAAACAGGCATTTTCCGTACTTGGCTTAACTGCCAGAGGTTACGATAAAATTATTAAAGTGGCAAGAACCATAGCGGATTTGGAAGAATCCGAACAGATTGAAGTGCACCATTTAGCGGAAGCTATCAGCTACCGTGATATGGCAAATACCATGTCAGATTAAAGGACAAAAACCATGCCGATTTATGAATACTTAAACGAATTTTCTGAAATTTCTTTTCATATGCCGGGGCATAAGGGAAACATTCCTGTGCCCATTGTAGACGTTACCGAACTTTCCGGTACCGATAATTTGATGTGTCCTAATGGCATCATCAAAGAGGCACAGGATAACATGGCAAAGGTGCTTGAAAAAAAGGAAGCATTCTTTTTAACGAATGGTGCCACCGGCGGAATTTTAGCGAGTATTTTGGCAACGGTGACTCCCGGGGAAATCGTTTTGGTAGATAGAAACTGCCACGCTTCGGTGATTTACGGGCTGATTTTAGCAGGTGGAATTCCCAAATTTGTGTATCCCAAAATCAATGAGGAGTTCGGGATTCCTTATCCCTTATCGGCAGAAGATATTGATTATGATGGCGAAAAGGTTTTGATTGTCACCTCTCCAACCTACTACGGTGAGGTGGCGAATATCAAAAAGATTCGTGAAACAGTGGGGGATATTACTATCATTCAGGACGAAGCACACGGTGCCCACTTTTATTTTGATGATGCTTTGGCATCGTGCCGGACAAACGAGTCGGATCTGACGGTACTCAGTTTCCATAAAACAATGCCCACCTTGAATCAGGGTGCTGTTTTATGTAAAAATACCGAAAGAATATCTTCCCAAAGAATCAAGCAGGCAATTAATATGGTGCATACCACCAGTCCGTCCTATCCCATTTTATCTTCCTTGGATTATTCGGGATCTTTCGGAAAAGAACTGTATCAGAGTAAAACTGTTTTAGAGGAAATCAAACAATTATCCAAAAAATTAACCGAAAAAACGCCTCTTAAGATTTTAGCTAATCAGGATTCCTATAAGTTGCTTTTAAACTGTGATAATGCCAATTACTCAGCAGAAGAATTAGATAAATATCTGCAAAAGAATTACAAAATCTATGCAGAAGGAGTATTCGGCAATAATCTTCTTTTGATGTTTTCGCCTTGTAATAAAATGGAAGAAATCAAAACTCTTTCCAAAGCACTTTTTAAATTGGATTGGAAAGAAAAAGAAACAACTAAAACGAGCTATCCGCTTTTGAAACTAAAGCAGGTAATGGCTCCCAGAGACGCTTACTTTGCAGAGGGAGAATGGATTCCTGCCAAGGAAGCTGTTGGAAGAATTTCCAAAGAAAATATCACCCGTTTTCCGCCCTGTGTTCCCATTGTAACTGTTGGAGAAGAACTAAGTGAGGAAGCAGTTGGGCTGATTGGTAAGGATACGGTTTATGTGGTAACCAAATTGTAAAAGAAAAATCGGGTGAATCCCTTGCAATTTGCGAGCATTTGTGCTACAATACACTTTGTAGAAACCTTATTGAGCTGTCCGGGCGAAAAGGAGTAAACTATGATTTACGAATGCAGATTATGTAATTTTATATTTGAACGACGAGCAGATACAATTATCTGTCCCGTTTGCGGAAAGTATTCGGTTACCGAAGCAAGTGAAGAAGCGAAAGCGAAATTTTTTGCTCTTCAGGAAGAAGAAAAACAGAAAAACGAAAAAACCGAAATGAAAGAAGAACAATAAAAAAGGATGAACCAAATCGGTTCATCCTTTTTCTTTTTGGTATTTAGTTGAGATTCAATGCATCTAATAATGCCTTCATGTCGGAGAAGAAAGAAAGGTTGGCATCTTCCAAATCGCCTTTGTCGCAAAGGAATGCAATTTCGGGATTGATTGGCAGTTTTGCCAGTACGGGAATTCCAAAGTTTTCGGCAATTTCATCAATATGGCTTTCACCGAACACACTGATTTTTTTGCCACAGTCAGGGCATTCTAAATAGCTGTAGTTTTCAATCAGACCTAAAATCGGAATGTTCATCAGTTGTGCCATTCTGACTGCTTTGGTCACAATCATAGAAACCAAGTCCTGAGGAGTGGTAACAATGATGATGCCGTCCACGGGAATGGACTGAAATACGGTTAATGCCACATCCCCTGTTCCGGGAGGCATATCAATAAACATAAAGTCCACATCTTTCCAAACCACATCGGTCCAGAACTGTTTTACCGCACCGCCAATGACGGGGCCACGCCATACCACGGGTTCAGTTTCATCGGGGAGCAGGGAATTGATGGAAATGGTTTTGATACCGCTTTTGGTTACCACAGGATACATGCCTACTTCATCGCCGGTGGCTTTTTCGGTTAATCCAAACACCTTGGGGATAGAGGGACCTGTGATATCCGCATCTAAAATGGCAGTTTCATAGCCTGCCTTGCGGGAGGTGATTGCCATTAAAGAAGTGACCAAGGATTTACCAACGCCGCCTTTTCCGCTGACAACACCGATTACTTTCTTGATGTTGGAAAGTGTATGGGGTTTTTCTAAAAAACTTTTGGGATCACGGGATGCACAGTTTTCCTGACAACTGCTGCAATCGTGGGTACAATTTTCGCTCATTTTTATCTTCCTTTCAAAGGGTAATATAACTTATCTGCCATTAGTATAGCACTAATTCGAAGGCTTGTCAAATTATTTTAGGAGAAAAAAAGAGAGTTTTTGAAACCTCTCTTTTTTGGTGTGTTAGAATTTGTAAATCTGAATGATAGCCTGGGCTTTTTCTAAATTTGCTTTTAATTTGCCGTCGGAAGTCAGTTCCAGCCTGCCGTCGCCATAGTGTTCACAAAGGATAATTGGTCTGTTTGCATCTGCATGAATGGTAAAGGTAGCTTCAGATTTGGAGTTATTCACATTGTTGATAACCCTAAAGAAACCAATGCCTTTTTCGGGACATTCAAACTGTTCTGCATAAAAATCTTTTGTGCTTTTTTTGCAAATGGTTAAGGGATAGTAGTCACCATCTGTAATCAGACTTGCCGTTTTTTCCCAGAAGGGCATAAATTCTTTTTTCATTGCCAATCCCTGTTCATCGTCTAAATGCAAGAACTGCATTGCGGGAGCCAGACAGGCCACCAAGGCAAATTTATCGGGAAGATTGTTAAACAGAGCAGGTCTGTAGAAATTGTTTTCGTCACGCCAGTTTAAAGTGTGGGAACGATAATAGGGAATCCATTCGTTCATATAGCGGAATTGTTTTTGTTTGATAGGGTGCACACCGTAACCAATATCGGTATAATGGAAGGGAACACTCATTTTTAGGGTTTCGATTTCGTTACGTCTTCCGCCGGATGCACAAAGGTCAAAGAGCAGACCGGGATTTCGTTCTGCCAGCGTTTTCCAAAAACGAATATGTCCCTGAATATGGGCATTTTCGATAGCACCGATTCTATTTTGGGTTTCGTGTTTAATCCAGTAGGGACCGGGATTAAAGTTGAAATCTTCACGGTACACGGTAACGCCACTTTCTTTAATGATGGAATCCACATGGTCAATTAACCAGTCCACACATTCGGGGATAGCATAGTTTAACAGACCAAAATCGTTGGTTTCCGCACCATTGGATTCCAAAATCCAATCGGGATGCTCTAAAAACAGTTCGGTTTCTCGGATGACTCTTTCCGGTTCAAACCAGAGTAGGAAGTGGATACCAAGTTCCTTACATTTTTTTCCAATGTCTCCCATTCCGTTGGGAAAACGTTTTGGGTCGGGACGCCAGTTACCCAACAGACTCCATTTGTTATCACAATCGTACCAACCGGCATCAATCCACCAAAGATTCCCCAAATCACCTTTTTCTACATGCTTTTCTATAGCTGCAATCTGATGTTCGGTAGTGATTCCGCAGTGTTCGTCAAATCCCGGCATATGTTCTGCCTGGGTAATTAAGGGCTGCAAGGGAACACCGTTTACCTTGGGAGAGTTGTGCTGGCGGAACCAGTGTCTCCACTGATTGTTACTCACATTTTCATCGGTATCGCAGAACATCAGAGTGATGGAGGGCGTTCTCACGGTTTCACCCGGGTGAAGACTGATATTAAATCTGGACCATAGTCCGATTCTTGCATAAGTATGGTAGGTGCCATCTTCTGCTCTTCTGGAATCTAAGAGCGCTTTCCAGGTTCCCAACCAGCCTAATGCAATACGAACTTCATATTCATTCAACCGACATTTGAAGAAGGGGGAAACACCGCAACAGGGAAGCCCGAAGTTAGGTTCTAAAATAAGGCGTTCCATTAACTCTTCGGTGTGGGATTCAAATCCTCTCTGGTCCCAGGTATCGCCGGAGTAATAGGTCACCACGGGATTCGTACCGGGAAAAATTCCGTCAAAAATAGAAATATCACGAACGATCTTACTATCGGTGTTTGCTTTATTGGTCACATATGCCACATATTCCACTACGGGATGTTCTGCATAGCTTGTCATAATAAATTTCAGTTCCAACAAATCTTCGTTGGTACCGCAGAAGGTAGTTGTGGTTACGCCGTCTTTTTCTTCGCAGGTTACAGTCGGATGAAAGTTTTCGGGAATCCCGTGGATTCCGTCAGAACCATATAAAAAACTGATGGGAAGTTTGGCAGGATCTTGGTAAATATACTGGTTAACCATCTTACTTATACTCCTTTTGACATTTTATAGCAAAAATCTATCATTGTAAATATTCTCATGAGATATATTTGTATATGTAAGTTAGTATAACACTCTTTTTGATGTTTGTCAAACTATTTTGGTTGGTCTTCAATCTTTTTTCTTGAAAAATCGAGATGTTTATGATACAATGGATTTTGATAGGAGGTTGAAACCCTTGAAAAAAATATTTTGTTTCTTTTGTTTCTTTTGTTTATTGTTTGTGATGATATTACTACTGACCACCTCCGTTTTTGCGGCAGACACTTACAACGGATATAATATTCCCATCGATATAGAGGTGAACGGTCATTTTATCAATTGTACACAGAAGCCCATTATCATAAACGGCACCACTTATATTCCACTTCGTGTCTTTTCGGATGCGATTGGCGGAAGTATTTTGTGGGATGAAGTAAACCGGGTGGCCGTGATGGAAAAAGACGGACATTCTTTTTCGTTTGATCCTGACGAAAACCGTTGCGTCATTGACGGTGCGGCAACTGAATACGGTGTGGTGTTGTATGAAAATTTAACATTTATTCCTGTAAGGGCGGTATCTGAAACTCTGGGATATGAGGTGTTGTGGGACGATTGTTATCTGACAGTAAAAATTACTGCACCGAATACCGAAATTCCCGAGGTCTGCAGAGATTACTCCTACACCTACGAAGATATGCTCTATCTTGGGAAAATCGTTCAGATTGAAGGAGGATATCAACCGTTTGAAGCAAAGTTGGGCGTTGCAGGAACTGTGATGAACCGTGTGAAATCTCCTAAGTTTCCGAACGCTGTGAAATCTGTTATTTTTGATACCAAATACGGGGTTCAGTTCCCGCCTGTGCATACCTCAAAAATTGATGTAACACCCACAAAAGACACCATGATTGCAGCAAAATGTGCTCTTGGCGGTGTGCAGGTGGTTGGCGATTCCTTGTATTTTATTGATACCAAGGCGGCACCAAATTCCTGGGCACATAATAACCGACCTTATTATGCAACCTTAGGTGGAATGAATTTTTATGAATAATAAGAAGGGATAACACTATGAATTATCGGGAAGAAAAAGAAACATCACAACGGTATAAAGAACAGTATGTGTCAGGATTGTCTGCTCTGATAGAAGAAAGAGAACAAATTTGCCAAAACAATCGGGAAGACTATATAAAAGATATTTTTAAAAATCCTAAGCAGTATCGCCAGGATTTCAGAAAGATGTTAGGTTGGCCTTTGGTGGGTTATGAAGCAGAAGAATTATCTTCTCCTAAATCAGAGAAGCTTTCCGAAGAAGACGGTTATTCCATTTATCGGATGCAATTTGAAATCTTAAAGGGCGTGTTTTTAACAGGGCTGTTTTTCAAGGTGAATGGTGAGAAAAATCCTTTGGTGATTTTTCAGCACGGCGGTGCCGGAACTCCTGAATTTGTAGCAGGAGTGTACGGCTCTTCCGAATATTATTATGATGTGATTCAAAAACTAACAGGCCAGGGCGCTCACGTGTTTGCACCCCAGTTGTTGCTGTGGGATAACACCTATGGTGTGGACTATGACCGCAAGGAAACAGATGCCCGTTTAAAACGTGTGGGAAGTTCGATCACGGCTGTGGAGCTTCACGGCATTTTTTCGGTGCTTGATTATTTTGAGAAGCAGGACTATGTATCAAATTTCGGAATGGTGGGTCTCTCCTACGGTGGTTTTTATACCTTGTATACCGCTGCATTGGATACCCGAATCAAAAGTGCGGTTTCCTGCGCATTTTTTAATCAGAGAAAAAAATATGCATATAGCGATTGGACTTGGTTTGAATCTGCAAAAATGCTGGATGATGCAGAAATTGCCTGCCTTGTCTATCCCAGACCGCTTTGCATTGAACTTGGTAACCGTGATGATTTGTTTTCCTTTGACAGTGGCAAAACAGAATTTGAACGGTTGGAAACACTGTGTTCGGACGTAGGTTGCGACTGGCTTTCTTTTGTGGAGTTTGACGGTATTCACGAATTTTGCTCGGATACCGAACCTCTTAAAAAATTGGTGTCACACTTAAAATAACTTAAAAATAACCAAAAGAAAAGGAACTGTAGATGTACAGTTCCTTTTTGATGTTGTTTTATTGTTTTGATTTCTTTTTAGCGTTCAGTTTTTCAATGCCTTTTAGAATCAGTGTTAACGCAATACCGCAAGCAACACCGACAATTAAATCTTCGATTACGGTGACAATCATGGTCACAATCATTACCAAAGATTCGGAATAGGGGACTTTACCGATTTCTGCAAAACTTTCAAATTCCATCATGTTGAATGCAGTTACCATCAGAATACCTGCCAATGCAGCCATGGGAATAAATGCAGTTACACCGGAGAAACAAACTACTACCAACAGAATAATCAATGCGTGAATAATACCGGAAAGCTTGGTTCTTCCGCCGTTGTTTACGTTCACGGCACTACGCACGATGGCACCGGTACCGATTAAACCACCAAATAAGGGAGCAATGAAATTCCCAATCCCCTGACCAATCAATTCACGATTAGGATTACTCTTCTGGTCTAACATATCGTCTACAACAACTGCGCTGAGCAGAGATTCAATACTTGCCAGCAGGAATAAAGAAATGGCACCGGAAATAATGGGACCCCAGTTCAAGTCGGTAAATATCGGCATTTTAAAGGCGGGGAATCCTGCGGTAATGGTTGCACGATTGGTAATTACTTCTGCGCCGGGAAGCCATAAGATATAAACAGTTACTGCGATAATCAAACCAATTAAAGAAGCGGGAATAATCTGGAAAAATTTCTTGATACCGTTTGCAGCTGAGTTGTTTTTTTTGAAATGCAACACCCATTTTGCAATGATGGGGATAAACATGATCGCAATCACAATCAATGCTAAAGCAGGAGCGGTATTAAAATCTTTAAACTGGCCGATAAAGATGGAAATACCAATTCCATTGGTAAATCCCACCACAACAGGCTTCGGAATGTATTGCACATATTTCCCCAGTTTCAAAAGGCCCAAAAGAATCTGTAACACAGCGGCAATCAACATTGCTATAATAAAGCCGTGATAACCTGCTTGGTTGTAAGTGGATGCAAGCACCACAATCATCGCTGCGGTAGGTCCGTTGATTAAGCCTTTGGTTGCCCCGAAAATCGTGGCAAAAAGACCGCAGAAGATGGCACCGTAGAGGCCTGCCATAGCGGCATTGGGATCATTCGGCATGGATTGCAATCCAAAAGCAATTGCCAAAGGCAGCGCCACGATTGCCACGGTGATACCGCCGATAATATCACCTCGTAAAGTTTTCTTGCTAAACATAATGTCCTCCGTTTTTTGTTGGTTATTTGCAAAGAGAGAGGGTAACTGCAAGTTGCAGTTACCCCTTGTTTGTTTCTTATGATTTCGATTAAACGGTCATAATTTCTTTTTCTTTTGCAGCGGTGTGAGTATCGATTTCTTTGATGAATTTGTCGGTTACATCCTGCACATCTTTTTCACAGGTTTTTAAATCATCTTCAGTGATTTCAGATTTTTTCTTCATATCTTTGTATTTATCGATTGCATCACGACGGATGTTTCTTACTGCAACTTTTGCATTTTCGGAAAG
>JAFYVF010000003.1 GCA_017549265.1 Clostridia bacterium | reverse complement strand
GTGCCAAAGAGATGGGTAAAGGCATCAATTCTTTGGTTTCATCACAAGCGTAACCAAACATCATACCCTGGTCTCCCGCACCGGTAGACTTATCATCTTCGGATACATCAACACCTTGCGCAATATCGGGAGACTGTTCGTCAATGGAGGTGATTACTGCACAGGTGGTACCGTCAAAGCCGTATTTCGCACGGTCATAACCAATTTCCAACACGGTTTCTCTTGCAATTTTGGGAATATCCACATAACCTGTGGTGGTAATTTCACCCATTACGGATACCATCCCTGTGGTACAGGTAGTTTCACAAGCCACACGGGCGGTAGGGTCCTGCTTTAAAATTTCATCTAAAATCGCATCGGAAATCTGGTCACAGATTTTATCGGGATGCCCTTCTGTTACAGATTCCGAAGTAAATAATTTTCTCATATGTTAACACCCTTTCTTATTTGGTTGCAAGACGCAAAAGCATCTTGAGGTCTTCTTTGGAAAAGTGATATTTTTTATTGCAATAGTGGCAGGAAACCTCGGTGGTATCCTCTTCCGCTATCATTTTTTCAAGTTCAGTTCTTCCTAAGCTGATTAAAGCTGTTTCCACACGGTAACGACTGCAATCACAGCGGTAGGACGGTTCTTTTTTGGATAAAATCTGATAATCAAAGCCTGCGAGTAACATTCCTAAAATCTCGGTGGCATTTTTCCCGTCTGCAATCAGGGCAGAAATGGATTTGGGAAGTGCTTCCACATTTTCTTCCACCTTGTCCACAATGTGCTCGGGAGCACCGGGTAATAGCTGAATCATAAATCCCCCTGCAGATAAAATGGCAAAGTTTTGTGCCACCAAAACGCCTAATCCCAACACGGTGGGAATCTGTTCCGACTGCATATAGTAATAAGAAATATCTTCTGCAATTTCGCCTGAAATCAGTTCCACGGTACCCACATAGGGTTCTTTCATCCCAATGTCACGAACAATGGTTAAGGTGCCTTTATGCCCTAAAGCGCCGCCCACATCCAGCTTGCCGTCTTCTCTTAAGGGAAGCGCAACATCAGGATTGGATACAAATCCTTTCACCTGATTTTGTCCGTTGGCTTCTGCCACCACGTTACCGATGGGGCCTTCACTTCGAAACTGCACAGACACACGGTCGGTTTCGTTTTTCATATCGTTGGCTAAAATCAGTGCGGCGGTCAAAGCTCTGCCTAATGCCGCAGATGCCACCTTCCCCGTTTGGTGAAGCCCTTGGGCATCACGAATGGTTTCGGTGGAGTTAATCACATATGCTTTCAGATAGCCGTCAGAAGTGATGGCTCTGATAATTTCATCCATATTGGTTCCTCGCTTTTTTGCTTTTTTTACTTTCTATTCATGTTCAGTTGCCGATTCTTCTGTTTCTTCCCCGGCTATAGATTCCTCCGTTTTTTCGGATTCTTCACTATGCGTACGGAAGCTTTTCTCAACAGGTAAGGTAATCACTACCTCTGTGCCCTCATTCAACTTGGAATGTAACGTAATTTCTCCTGCGTGGGCATTCACAATCTCTTTGGCAATGGCTAAGCCAAGACCTGTGCCTCCCTGTTCACGGGAACGAGCTTTATCCACTCGGTAAAAACGTTCGAAAATTCGTTTCACGTCTTTTTCAGGAATCCCCATTCCGTTATCCACAATGCGGATAATTGCATTATCGGACACATAGCTGGAATAGATTTTCACAGCACCGTAGGTAGGGGTATATTTAATCGCATTGGACACAATATTGATAATTACTTGCTGCATTCTGTCATAATCCAGTGCAATTTCGGGAATTTCGTTAATGGGAGTATAGGTAAGCACCTGATGTTTCTTCTTCGCTTCAAATTGCATTTTTTCTGCCACGTCTTTGAGGATAGATTCCACGTGCATACGGGTCAAGTTTAATTTTACCCCGTTATCTAATCGGGATAAAATCAGAAGATCGGAAACCAATCGGGTCATACGGTCTGTTTCACGATGAATGGTATCTAAGAATTTTTCTTGCATTTCCCCATCCACTGCACCGCTTTCTAAGGTTTCGATATATGCCTTAACGGTGGTTAAGGGTGTTCTCAGCTCGTGAGACACATTGGCAACAAACTCTCTGCGGGACAGCTCCAGCTTTCTGGATTCTGTCATATTAGCAACATCCACGATAACACCGCCGATGGTATCATCGGAATATCGGAAACTGCCAAAATAAAAACGCAGATAATAATTGTTGTAATCCCCTTCTTTGATGAGTTGCTTATCGGGATTTAAGTATAAGAAATTTCCTAATGAAATATCGGAGAAAATGGGTGTAAAAAACTCATCAAAACGGATGGTTTCATCTTCTCCCAATGCCAAATATTTTCTGGCGGAGGGATTGATATGCAATAGCTCCCCTTCGGTGTCAAACGCTACGATACCGTCGGTGGAATATTCCATAATTTTTTCTAATTTGGTATTTTGGGAAGCAACCTCCTGCACGGTTTCGGAAAGGCGCTGACCCATTGTTTTAAAGGTGTTGGTCAACACCCCAATCTCGTCTTTGGACGGTGACCCTTCTCCCACTTCAAATTCCCCGTCTGCAATTTTCTGGGCACGGGAAGTTAAATTCTTAATGGGTTTGGTAATGGTTTTGGATAACAGATAGCCTAAAACCACCGAAATCAAAAGTGCCACCACCAATGCCTGCAGAATTACCAAAAACATACTGCGGGAAAAACTGGTCAGTTCTTCTTTTGTTTCGTAAACATAAATCACATAGGTGGGCTCATTTTCCACCATAACCGGATAAGCATATTCCATATAGGTGCCGTTTTCCACCACGGTATCGCCCACTCTGCCGGACATTGCCGCTAAGATATTATCGGTAATTTCCACCTGCGTGAGCAACTCATCCGATGCAGCAATCAGTTTTCCGTCCTTTGCATCTAAAATGGCGTAATTGCGATAAGAATCCACACCAATACGCCCCGATGCCGCTTCTAAAAGCTCCGAAAGACGTTCGTCACCGTCTTGGGATTCGGCGGCTTCTGTTAACTGAGGAACAAATTCTTCGGTAAACACTGCGGTACCAATCTGAGACATAAAGTCAGTATAATAAAACCGTGTTACATTGGTGATGATGAAGGTTCCCACCGTCAGCATTACCGATAAAATAACAAGGATAAATAAGAGTACCAGTTTTGTTTGAATACTTTTAAACATATCGTTCCTCAGTGTTACATGGTAAAGAATTTTACTTGCAGTTTTTGTTAAAATAGTAGCCAATGCCACGCTTGGTTACCACAAAATCGGGTTCTCCCGGATTGTCTTCCAATTTTTCACGAAGACGACGCACCGTTACGTCAACCGTTCTTAAATCGCCGTAATACTCATATTTCCAAACTTTTTCCAACAATTTTTCACGGGAGAAAATTTTGTCGGGCTGGGAAGCTAAGAATTTTAATAATTCAAATTCACGAACGGTAATTTCCACAGGGTTTCCGTCTTTTCGCACTTCAAAACGTTCGGTGTCAATGGTTAGTCTGCCAAAGGTGAGCAGGGCTTCGCTATCTGCGGTAACAACCGGCTGAGTTTTCTTGGTACGGCGTAAGTTTGCTTTAATTCTTGCTAAAAGTTCCCGCACACTGTATGGCTTGGTGATATAGTCATCTGCTCCTAACTCTAATCCCAGCACCTTATCCACTTCTTCCTCACGGGCGGTTAACAGAATAATCGGCACCTGAGATTTCATGCGAATTTCCTTACAAACGGTAAATCCGTCCATTTCGGGAAGCATAACATCCAATAAAATTAAATCGGGATTTTTTTCCATAGCAAGCTGGAGACCGGTTGCCCCGTCATATGCTTCAATGGTATCAAAGCCCTCTTTCTGCAAATTGAATTTTAAGATGTCTACGATAGGTTTTTCGTCATCCACGATGAGAATCAGTCGTTCTGCCATAATGGCCACGCTCCTTTCTCGAGCTTTATTCTTTTGACGGGTTCTCCCGTCTGGTATCTAAGTATATTAAAAGCACCGAAATATCCGCAGGAGATACTCCCGAAATGCGGGATGCCTGCCCGATGGACCCGGGGCGGAATTTGGAAAGCTTCTGACGGGCTTCAATACGAAGACCGTAAATATCGTCATAATTGATGTCTTCGGGTAATTTCTTTTGCTCCAGCTTTTTAAACTGATTTACCTGAGACATCTGCCGTTTGATATAACCGGAATATTTAATGGTGACGGTGACTTCTTCCTCAATATCACGGGGAAGCACATGCACCTTATCGGAAATTTCCTGAAGCATTTTGTAGGTAATTTCCGGTCTGCGGAGTAAATCTGTTAAGCGGATGCCCGTTTTGATGGGAGTGCTTTCATATTTCTCCAGGGTGGCAACCACATGGTCTGAAGGAGGCACAATCACCGATTCCAAGTATTTAATTTCTTCTTCTACCCACTTTTGTTTTGCTAAAAAATCCCGGTAGCGTTCTTCCGAAATCAAGCCGATTTCATAGCCTAAGGGAGTGAGACGCTGATCAGCATTATCCTGACGAAGAAGCAAACGGTATTCACTGCGGGAGGTCATAATGCGATAGGGCTCGTTGGTTCCCTTGGTTACAATATCGTCAATCAGCACGCCGATATAGGAATTGTCACGGGTTAAATGAAATTCTTCTTTTCCGTCTATATATCTTGCGGCATTGATGCCTGCGATCAACCCTTGGGCTGCCGCTTCCTCATAACCGGAAGTGCCGTTGAACTGCCCTGCGCCATATAACCCTTTAATGTTCTTAAACGCAAGTCCCAAAGTCAATTCGGTGGGGTCCACACAGTCGTACTCAATGGCGTATGCCGGACGCATCAGCTCCACATTTTCCAACCCAATCACGGAGCGGTACATCTGCACCTGCACTTCATACGGAAGAGATGAAGACATCCCCTGCACATACATTTCTTTGGTGTTCATGCCCATAGGCTCAATAAAGAGCTGATGGCGTTCTTTATCGGGGAATCTCATAATTTTATCTTCAAAGGAAGGACAATATCTGGGACCAATCCCCTCAATCATTCCGCTATACAAGGGTGAAAGATGAATATTATCCAACACAATCTGCTTGGTTTTTTCGGTGGAATAGGTTAAATAACATTCCACCTGATTGGTAAGTTCACGTTTGGTGGTAAAGGAGAAGGGGGTAATTTCTTCGTCTCCGTACTGCACTTCCATTTTGGAAAAATCAATGGAATCCCGATGCACTCTGGCAGGAGTACCCGTTTTAAAACGCATCATACGGACACCGTTTTCTTCCAAGCTTTCGGAAAGCTTATTTGCCGCAAACATGCCGTCAGGACCGCCGGGTTCAAAATAAGTACCCACGATAATTTTTCCGCGAAGGTATGTACCGGTTGCAATAATAGCGGCGTCCACTTTGTAGTAGTTGCCTAAAGCATCCACCACACCTTTGACTTTTTTATCTTCAATATCCAGTTTTACAATTTCTGCCTGTTTCAGGGAAAGATTCGGCTGATTTTCAATCCGTTTCTTCATTTCCTCCTGATAGGCACGACGGTCTTCCTGCACACGAAGGGAATACACGGCAGGTCCTTTCCCACGGTTCAACACACGGGACTGAAGGAACGTATCATCTGCAATTTTTCCCATTTCGCCGCCCAACGCATCAATCTCACGGACTAAGTGACCTTTCCCCGTTCCCCCGATACTGGGGTTACAAGGCATATTGGCAACCGCATCCAGGTTGATGGAAAAAAGCACCGTTTTGTGCCCCAATCTTGCCGAGGCAAATGCCGCTTCGCAACCGGCGTGACCGGCTCCGATAACAGCTACTTCAAATTTATCTTCAATATAAGCCATAACAATCCTTATAAATCGTAATATTTTCTGCCTGCTACCGAGTTAGAATCATCGGTTAAGAGATGCATCTGTTCTAATGCCTTCCCGGTACCTAATGCCACACAGGTGGTGGGGTCGTCTGCAATGGTGGATTTAATGCCGGTATGCTTGGTGATTAAATCAGGGAATCCGCCCAATAAGGAACCGCCACCTGTCATAATAATACCGGTGGAAGCAATATCACCCACCAATTCCGGAGGAGTTTTTTCCAAAGTCTGATGCACTGCATCCACAATCTGCATTGCCGTATCAATTAACGCGCCCTGAATCTCAGTGGAAGTCACGGTAAAGATTTTGGGAAGCCCCGTTAAAAGATTTCTTCCTTTCACTTCGGTCACCAGTTCTTCATCAGGTAAGGTAACACAACCTACGTTATATTTAATCTGCTCTGCAGTGCGTTCTCCGATTAACACATTATGTTCTTTACGAATGTATTTGATAATTGCATCGTCAAATTTATCCCCTGCAATTTTAATGGAGGTGGAAACAACCACACCGCCCAAAGAAATCACAGCAATATCGGTTGTACCGCCGCCGATATCCACAATCATGGTACCGTTGGGCTGGGAAATATCAATTCCCGTACCGATTGCTGCCGCAATGGGTTCTTCAATGATGAAAGATTTTTTTGCACCTGCCTGCACAGCAGCATCTTTTACGGCACGTTCTTCCACATCGGTAACGCCGGAAGGCACACAAATCATAATATTGGGCTTAAAGATTC
>JAFYVF010000036.1 GCA_017549265.1 Clostridia bacterium | reverse complement strand
CTCTGTAGGTCTCGGTCAGGCATTCAAAAAATTAGAAAAGAATGCCATCATCGCTCTGCGTGAACCCTCTTTGGGTCCCGTGTTCGGTGTAAAAGGCGGCGCTGCAGGCGGCGGCTATGCGCAAGTTGTCCCTATGGAAGATATCAATCTGCATTTCACCGGTGACTTTCACGCCATCGGTGCTGCAAACAACCTGCTTTGTGCAGCCGTGGACAACCACTTACATCAGGGAAACGCCTTAGGAATCCATCCCAAGAAAATTCTCATCAAACGTGTGGTAGATATGAATGACCGTGCCCTTCGCAACACCGTCATCGGTTTAGGTGGCGAAGTGGACGGCGTAACCCGTGAAGACGGATTCTCCATTACCGTTGCCAGTGAAATTATGGCAATTTTCTGTTTGGCAGAAGATATTGCTGACTTAAAAAATAAACTTTCCGAAATTGTAATCGGATACAACTATCAGAACCAGCCCGTAAAGGTGAGAGATCTGAAAGTGGAGGGTGCTTTAACCGCCCTGTTAAAAGATGCAATAAAGCCCAACTTAGTGCAGACTTTAGAAAACTCCCCCTGTCTGATTCATGGTGGACCTTTTGCCAATATTGCACACGGTTGCAACAGTTTGATTGCTACCAAATTAGCACTAAAAATGGCAGATTACACCATTACTGAAGCAGGCTTCGGTGCAGATTTGGGTGCTGAAAAGTTCTTAGATATCAAATGCAGAAAAGCAGGATTAAAACCCGATTGTGTGGTAATTGTGGCAACCGTTCGTGCTTTAAAATATAATGGTGGCGTAGCAAAAGCAGACTTAAAAGCAGAAAACTTGGATGCGTTGAAAAAAGGTATCGTAAACTTAGAACGTCATATTGCCAACATGAGAAAATTCGGTTTAAAAACCGTAGTTGCTATCAATTCCTTTGATACCGACACACCGGCAGAATTTGCAATCATTGAAGAATGTTGCAAAAAGTACGACACCAAATGTGTTCGCAGTGAAGTGTTTGCAAAAGGTGGCGAAGGCGGTGTTGATTTAGCAAATGCCGTAATCGAAACCTGCGAAGGGGAATCCTCCTTCCACCCCATTTACGATTTAGACTTATCCGTGGAAGATAAAATCAGAACCATTGCTAAAGAAATCTACGGTGCAAAAGATATTATCATCACCAAACAGGCTGAAAAAGCAATTCAAACCTTAAAAGATAACGGATACGGCAATCTGCCCATTTGTATGGCGAAAACTCAGTATTCATTCTCAGATGATCCCACGCAATTGGGTGCTCCCTCCGATTTTGATTTAACTATTTCCGAAGTGCGTTTATCTGCAGGAGCAGGATTTATCGTGGTATTAACCGGTAAAATTATGACAATGCCGGGTCTGCCAAAAGTTCCCGCTTACGAAAAAATCGACGTGGATGAAAACGGCAACATCATCGGTTTATTTTAATTTTTTAATCTTCACTCATAAAAAGGAGAACTTTTGAAACGATGCAGGTTTACACTCATTCCTATGAAGAAACTGTTCAGTTTGCAGCGGAATTTTCAAAATCTTTAAAACCCGGTCAAATTATTCTGTTAGAAGGTGATTTGGGTGCAGGAAAAACCTCCTTTGTAAACGGGCTCCTTTTTGCACTTGGTTTTTCGACGGGAGGATGCAGCCCCACCTTTACATTAGTGAATGAATATCCCACCAATCCGCCTATCAATCACTTCGATTTATATCGGATTTCCTCAGAAGATGAGCTATATGAGATGGGGTTTTCCGAATACTTAGAATCCGGCAGAGTGAATATTATTGAGTGGCCTCAGGTGGCGGCGGACATTTTAAAGGATTATCCTGTAACACGCCTTATGATTCAACATACCGACCGGGAAGATGAGAGGATTATTACCATTGAAGAATTATAAATTACTTGCGGCAGATACCTCTGCCAAAACTGCAACAGTTGCTCTTTTTGAAAACGGCGTAATGATTGCAGAATACACTCAAAATATCGGTTTAACACATTCCGAAGGTTTTTTGCCGTTGGTGGAAGAAGTGCTTGCGGCAACCAAAAAAGATATTTCTGAAATTGACTATTTTGCCATCACCAACGGGCCCGGTTCTTTTACGGGACTAAGAATCGGTGTTTCCACTATAAAAGGTTTGGCGCACGCCGTACAAAAACCATTGGTAGAAGTTTCCACACTGGATGCATTGGCAGAAAATATTCCGCATTTTTCCGGATATGTTTGTCCGATGTTAGATGCAAGACGCCAGGAAGTGTATGCGGCAGTTTATAAAAACGGGGAGAAAATTATGGAAGATACTCCCCTCCCTTTAACAGAATTGTTTGTATTCTTAAAAAAGCACAGAGGCAAAGTATTGTTTTTAGGAGACGGAGCGATAAATTATCGTGACGTCATCCAAAAAGCGTTAAAAGATAAAGCAGTATTTGCACCTACTCATTTGGTACTGCAGCGAGCATCCTCTGTTGGAATTGCGGCAGCAAAACAAATCGAAGCAGAAAACACAGTTTCTTATTCTGATATTTCTATCCGTTACTTAAAAGCATCACAACCCGAGCAACAACTTTTCAATAAACAAAACAAAGAAAAATAATTTACCAAAACACCTTTGCTTCCTCAGTGAAACAAAGGTGTTTTTTCGCATTTTGGCAAAAAACATCATTCAAAATTGAATTTTTTCATAAAAAAGAATTTTTTTCAAAATTTTATCAAAAAATACTTGACAATTTGTTTCATCTTTGCTATAATATCATCCGTTGACGATAAAAAGTCAATCCACTATGTGGCGGTATAGCTCAGCTGGCTAGAGCATGCGGTTCATACCCGCAGTGTCGATGGTTCAAGTCCGTCTACCGCTACCACATGGGAGCATAGCTCAGCTGGGAGAGCATCTGCCTTACAAGCAGAGGGTCATAGGTTCGAGCCCTATTGTTCCCACCAAAAGAATCCGCACACTTTCGTGTGCGGATTTTTCTTTTTATTTATATTTTTACCAAAATTACCAAAAAAACTTGTAAAAATCTTGTCTTGTTACAAGACTTTTTTATTTGCAACCAAAAATAGCAATCTTTATGAATATTATCACATAAAAAAACATAAAAAATCTTGACATATTATGCCGTAATATGATACAATATAATTGTTTTAAAAATTTACACACATCGTGCTTTTCACTCTGCACAATTCAAAAAACGGAAAGCAAAATTTTATCATCTATGTGTGCAAAAAAAGGAGGACATCGCATTATGTTCAAAAAGTTCCTGAGCTTTTGCCTGGCAATTACAATGATACTCAGTTGTATTTCATTTCAGGCATTTGCCGAAAAAGCAGATGTACATACGGCATACAGCGAAGGCTGGGGCGTGGCTGCACAAGCTACTGCTTCCGCTGCAGGAACTGTTACCGTTGCTGCACCTTATGCAGGGGTATATCTTGCAGAATCCACAAAAGCAGTAACCATTACCAATGAAACCGGTCATACTGCAACCTTAACTGCAAACAATGCAGATTATTTCTTCCTGTTTAAAGGAAACAACACCGTAACCTTCTCCGGTGCCGCAACCGTAAAATTCTATGGTATGGACGGTCAGGGGCTGGATTACATTTCCGAAGTTGCCCTGGCAGGAGATTATCCTCGCGGTGAAGAAAACGTGTTTGTAAACAATGTTTCCTTCAAAGCAAACTCCTCTGCAATCGTAACTGCAGACATCCCCAAATCCGGCTTCTATTATCTCTCTTTGCAGAGACTGGATACCCAGATGAATACCGTGATTACCATTGAAGCAGACAACGGTATGTATGCAGCAATTAACCAGACTACCTGGGGTTGGAACCATATGGGTCTTGATGGCACTGTGGAATATGTGTATTTAAGCAAAGGTACCCATACCTTCAAAATCACCAATCCTTCTTCCTTCTACAGTTATTTCAATGCGTTCAGAATTTCAGAAGCAACCAACTGGTCCAATGATATCGGATGGGATAACGTAAAGTATGTGTTGGAAGATGCTCCGATTCCTACCACAGCGCCCACCGCTACTCCTACTCCCACCGCTACTCCGAAACCGAATGATACCGTTACCTACACCGCACCTTACGCAGGTGTGTTCCAGGTAACCTCCAATAAAGCAGTTACTCTGACCAACGAAACCGGTCACTATGTAACGTTAGCAGCAAACACTCCCGGTAAATTATTCTTAATCCAGGGCGTGAACACCATCACCACTTCCGATAGTTCCGCTACCCTGACCTTTACCGAACTGGACAACCAAGGTCTGGAATATCTGTCTTCCGTGGCACACAATGACCTGCCCTACGGTCATAATGACCACACCTTTGTTACCAATGTAAATGTGCCTGCAGGCGGCTCCACAACCGTGAGTGCAAATGTGCCCAAAGCAGGGATGTACTACTTATCCGTACAAAGAAATGACACTCCCTTAAATGCACTCGTTACCATTGAAACCGAAACCGGTATGTATGCAGCAATCAATCAGACCGGTGGCGGTTGGAATCACATGGGAACCGACGGTACCGTTGAATATGTGTATTTAAGAGCGGGGCAGCAAACCTTTACCATTCACAATGCCGGAACCACATACGGCACTTTTGAAAATTTCCGTATTTCCGAAACTGTAAACTGGCATAATGACTTAACCTGGGATAATGTAAAAATCACAAAATACACTCCCCCTGTTGTGTACCCCGATTACGTATCCGATGTTTATATCGACTTCCCCGGAACTGCTTCTAATTTAGCAGGTTGCTTAACCGGCGGAACCGGTGCTTCTGCATTGGACAGCGGATTTATCTGGGTTTCTGCAGGTTATTCTGCAGACTTTACCGTTCCCTGTACCGATGAAGGTGTGTATATTGTTCAGGTGAAATCCAGCAACGATACCACCGTTCAGGTAGAAGCAAACGGCAGCTACTACACCGATGTGAAAATGAATGCAAACACCTTCTCCAACAAACGGGAAGACGGTTCTTATGCGTTCATCTATTTAAACGAAGGAAATAATACCGTGACTCTGTATAACACAGGTAGTACCGGTTTTACCCTTTATAACTTAGAATTCAAAGCAACTTCTCCCTTGTATGACGAAGGAACTCCCTGTGATGAAAGTCTGTGCTTAAAAATGGCAGAAGACACTCCCAGACCAACTCCGTCTGAAACTGCAGCTCCCACTGCAACTCCCCTTCCCACTGCAACTCCCACTCCTACTCCCGATATGACAGATGCTGAACAGTTCACGGTGTATGAAGCAGAAAGTGTAACATTTGAAGGCGTCAGCACTGCCAGCTACAATGGCAAAACCGCAATTGTAGCTACCAACGGTTACAATCTGGTTTACCCCATTACGGTAGATAACGACACCACTTACAATCTTTATGTAACCGGTGCCGCATGGAAAGATGTAACCTTAGATATCCGTATTGATGGTGTATTCTATAAAAACTATTATCAGTATTTCCACTTAGAAGGCAAAAACTCTACCTATGAGTATCAGCAGGATTTGGTGGCAACCTTCCCGTTAACCAAAGGTTCTCACACTATCACCATTATTCCTTACGCAGATACTTACTATTTTGACTCCTTTGTATTGGAAGACCATTCCAGCCGTGGTTATAAATTCATTCACGGTTTTGAAGGTGTAAACACTTCCCAGGAAGCAT
>JAFYVF010000035.1 GCA_017549265.1 Clostridia bacterium | reverse complement strand
CTTTGACCTTGCCGTAAAAGGTTCTCCTTATCTTCGGGGACTTGTGATGGCGGATGGCGAAAGCACATTGGGATATGTGTTGTTATCTTTCACCTATTCCAACGAGGTGGGCGGAATGGTAGTCTGGATTGAAGAGCTTTATGTGAAAGAAGCATATCGGAATTCGGGACTTGGAAAGCAGGCACTTGGTTGGATTATCAAGGAATACAAAGAAACCACAAAGCGATTCCGTCTGGAGGTAACCGAAGAAAACGAAGGTGCAAAAAAGCTGTACCGTAGTTTTGGATTTGACATTCTCCCCTACGAGCAAATGACTTTAGAACAATAAATGATAAAAAAACAGATTGATTTTCCAAAGAAATCTTATATAATGCACATATCATATATTTTTCTTTCAAGTTCATATCACAAATAATCCATCAAGAAAGGAAGTTTCAAACATGAAAAAAACATTAGAAGAACAAATCGCCGAATTAACCCCGGAACAAAAAAGCAATATGAAAACAATTTATAAAAAATACTTCTGTTGTACGACTTGTATATGTATCATATTTGTGATAATAATGATAGCAGGATTCGGATATTTTTCCAAGGAGGAACAAAAGGCAAAAGCAATCTACGATTACAAGGTAACCACCATTGAGCTGGATAACCAATTCAAGGAACAACTCGCAGAAATAAACGGTGAAATGTATATCGGGCCAAATTCATATGAAGTTCCTGAAGTTGCAGCTGCACGTGAAAAATATCAGAATATGAGCTTAGCAAAATTCGGAACACTGGTAGTTGGCGGTGCGATTGGTCTCGTTAGCACACTTGCTGTGTTTTGTATCTTTAAAAAGAAGTACCCTTATTTCAGTGAAAAAAAATATAAGTATCTGAAAAAGCATAACATGCTTTAATCAGAACTGATTTTAAAAAATTCCTATAAAAACAAAAAACCGTAAGAGCAAAACTCTTACGGTTTTTTATGTTTGGGATTAGCCTTCAACAGGAGCACCTACGGGGCAAACGCCTGCGCAAGTACCGCAATCGATACAAGCATCTGCATCAATTTCATATTTGCTGTCACCTGCGGTAATACAGCTTACCGGGCATTCCGCTTCACATGCACCACAGCTGATGCATTCGTCAGTAATTTTAAAAGCCATTGGGAAAACACCTCCTCATATTGTTGGTTATATCTTACTACACTTTTTTTAAAATTTCAATAGTTTTTTTGATTTTTTTTATTTTTCTCACAAATTTATGGTTAATCCGATCGGACAATGGTCACTGCCAAACACATCCGGGTAAATCACGCTATCTGAAACCTCGTTCATCACAGAGGATGACACAATAAAATAGTCAATCCGCCATCCCACATTTTTTGCTCTTGCCGAAAACCGATAAGACCACCATGTGTATGCATCGGTTGTATCGGGATATAGGGTACGGAAAGTATCCGAAAAACCTGATGCCAAAAGCTCGGTCATTTTGCCACGTTCTTCATCGGAAAAGCCTGCATTCTGACGGTTGGTTTTGGGATTTTTTAAGTCAATTTCCTGGTGAGCAACATTTAAGTCCCCGCATAAGATAACAGGTTTTGGTAAACTATTTAAGTATGCACGAAAATCGTCTTCAAATTCCATACGATAGTCCAAACGTTTTAATTCCTGCTGAGCATTTGGGGTATAACAATTCACCAGGTAAAAATCATCAAATTCCAAGGTAATTACTCTACCCTCATCGTTGTGTTTATCTCCAATCCCATAGGCAACACTTAAGGGTTTTTCTTTGGTAAACACAGCCGTTCCGCTATATCCTTTTTTTTCGGCACTGTGCCAATACTGATGGTATCCTTCTAAACTAAGTTCTGCTTGTCCTTCCTGCATTTTGGTTTCCTGAATACAAAAAATATCTGCATTTTCCGAAGAAAAGAAATCTAAAAAACCTTTGGTTAGGCACGCACGAAGTCCGTTTACGTTCCAGGAAATGAGTTTCATAGTTTTGATCCTCCTTTTTCGTACATTCAGTATACCATACATTTTTGCATTTGTATAGAGGAAATTTCATAATGTCATCAAAAAGAAAAAAGAACAGTTTTTTATAAAAAACCGTTCTTTTTCCAAATGTGGTAGTAAAAAAAGGATGAAAAAAGTATGAATGGTGTTTTTGTTCGCTAAAAAGCTTATTTCTTTGCAAAAGATTTGCAGTCAGTACACTGGTCCATGGCAGGGTTCATTTCGTGAGTACCGATGGTAACGCAATCCAAAGAACAGTAGTTTTCGGAATTGCAATGATGTTTACACTGCTGTACGGTGCATTTGATCGCATGATTTGCCTGATTCATAAGAAAATGCCTCCTTGTTTTTTGATAATTTCGTTTTCGAAAAGAACATTCTTTTCACTTTTACTATTGGCTTTTTCAAATGAAAATATACTTTCTTATGAAAAAAACTTATGAAAACAACAAAAATGCTATAACCGCAGTCAGAAGTTGCTGGTCTGAGTCTTCCGAAATGAAAAGAAGCAACAGACCGATTAAAAGCAAATCGTCCATTTCCATATTTTTTAGTATTGATGATTTTTTTACTATATTTGACGTATTTGGTTTCGATGTTATATCTTGGCTATGACACATTTGTAAGATGTCTGATGATGCATGACATTCGTTTTTTTCGGCAAAAAATGAAGGCGGAACCGCCATCTTTGGCATGGCGCTTTCTTTGGTGGTATACACCCGTTTGGGAATCGATTGATACATCTTTTTCGCTCCTATCCCTATGTATCTTTATGAATTGCTTTTTTTCATTTCAGAAAAAACACGGTATGCCTGCAATGCCCGAAGCATCGTATCCACTTTTGGCTGACGGGAGGCACGAAGATAAGGTCGGAGTGCCGAAAGAAGCGCTGCTTCTTTCGTATTATTTGCCTGACGGAATCTCCCCATGATATCGGTAAAACGGCTCATGATTTCTGCCGTATTCATCAAATCATCCACATCTTTTTCGGATGGAGACACCGGTAATGAAACAGGCTGTGCCGAAGAAGCAGAAGACTGAGAAGAATCGGGAATCGAATTCTCAGCGGATAAATTCTTCTGCTCCCCTTCTCCTAACAAACTCTGCAGCATTCCCATCACAAGATTTTTATCAAATTCTGCCATATCCTTTTTTTACATCTCCTTTTTTATTTCAGCTGCTCAATCATCTGAAGAAAATCTTTATTTTTTGATTGAAATAAGATTTTTAACAGCCGATTTTTATCCTGATTGGATAGGGAACGGATTGCACCAATAATCTCCTGCTGGTCCATACGGGCAAAAGCCTGCTGAACCGTTGGATTCTCCGACAATGCCTTTGCTCTCTCCATTGCCGATTTTACTTTTGTCTGATCCATTCCACGAAAAAGTTCTTCCCATCCCGCCACTCGGGTTCCCTCCTTTTTTATGAACAAAGAGGGCGGCATAAACTGATTTTTTCTTCATTACGTGTCTTGCTACAGTATATGCCGCGCTCTTTCTCAATATGTTTTTAATAGAACAATAATAAAAAAACTAAAATAAAGAATAACAATGAGGTATCGCCTTTCATAGTGTCGCCCCCTTTCATTTACAAGATATGCCAAATCGTTCGTTTTGTTATAAAAAGATGGTCATACGGAAAGAATATTATTAACAAAATCACAAAAGGAGACGGAAGATATGCTTTCTAAAAAAGGGGAACGAAACAGAAGTATCCAAGCGATTGAAAACAACGAAAATTTTTTCTGGAATTTATTTTTAGAAACCGGCAGAATTGATGCCTATCTTCTGTTAAAAGAGGAAGAATCTGAGCAGAACAAAGAACCTAAAACATAAAAAAACTGTTGCTTTTTTCATTTGCTCTAACGGAGCACAATATTAAAAGGCTGAACAAAATCAATCGTTCAGCCTTTTGCAATAATTTTTATAAAATTGCAGGATAATCCTAAATGTTAGGACCATAATATATTTTTTAATGCTTGTTGCAGTAGCAAACACTATGCCTTAAATCATTGACTTTTAACACATTTCCTTCTATTCGTTCCTTATTTGTCATTCAAGAAAGAACATGTTCTGAAAATCCTTTCATCCTGTCTACAAAATATGGGTTATCTTTTTAATATTAAAAATTGGAAGAAATTTTAATATTGCACAGTGCTATACTCATTTATCTTGTCGCGCAACTCAGTATATGCTATCCATCTTTTTTTATACTGTGAGTCAGTAAGCAAATATGCACCTTTTAAATCTTTCGCATGACCTGATAAAATACGGACTAAATCTATAATACCCCAATATACATTGGTAGCTAAAAGTAATGCGCAAGGAACACACAAAACTAATAGATTTAAAACTAAAGCTAATGCAAACATAACTATGGATAGTATAAAAAACAAGATGTTCATTAAAAATCTTTTTTTGTGTCCCATATACAAATTCTGGAGTCCTAATAAGCCGAAGATTAACGATAAAACAGATGCCAACAAAGCACTTTTAGGGGACCGTATCACACGATTATTTATTTTTTTTATTTGCTTTTCAAAGCTTCCACTACATATTTTATTCCATTCATTACTGCATGAAGCTAAAGAAGATTGCAGTATTTGTGCATAATCTGTTTTATTCAGAATATATTTCATACCGCAATTCGGACATACACTATAGTACAGCAATGACTTTTTCATACATGGAATAAATAATATCGTTGCTGTTTGCACACTTCTGCTTAAATTTGCAGTAAACACCGAGTTACAGCATGGACATGTCACATTGGGTATGGTCATATCCATGATTTCTTTTTGATAAACTGTCCCTACTCTAATCATTTTTTCCTCCTAATACACAAATCCCTTTATTGGATGGTACCGGAAACTCGATTCCGAAATGCAAATTTATTTTGTATCCTATACATTGACTACATCAATTATTTGTAGCTACACTTCTATACCATTTGACAACAGTTTTTCTTTTCGTTTTTTATTTTAAATAGGATTACCTTCCCCGTCAAAAAGTGGGAGCGGTTCTAAGTAAATATAATCCGGATTGCCAATAGCGTCCCCCTCTGCCAAGACTGCCATTCTTCCCACAATATTACCTCCTGCTAAGGTGACAAGTTTTTCCAAAGCACGAAGGGATTCTCCCGTACTGATTACATCGTCCACAATCAGCACCCGTTTTCCACGAAGCATTTCGGTTTCTCTCTCTCCGATACATAGGGTCTGAGTTTTTGCAGTGGTAATGGAATCCACATCGGTGGTAAGAAGATTTTTCATATATAGTTTGGGACCTTTTCTGGCAACCACATAATGATTGACACCTTCCTGACGTGCCATTTCACAAATTAACGGAATTCCCTTGGCTTCTGCAGTGACTAAAACATCATGTTCGGGAGCCTTTTTTAAAAGTTCTCGGGCGCAATTCTCGGTTAATTCCACATCACCAAACATAATAAAGGCACCAATATATAAGTTGTCTCCGATGGGACAAAGAATTAAATCTCTCATGCAACCTGCAATTGTCATTTGATAAGATGTTTTCATAGGTATCAACTCCTTTTCTTTATTATACTAAAACGAGTTTGATTTTTCAATAGTTTTTGAAAATTTCAAAAAAACTTTCTTATTCACGAAAAAATGTCGCATTCGGTTATCACAAAATTGACAGGAACATCCCACACACCGGGATAAACCGTTTCCACCAGAAGTTCCTGATAACATAATCCCATGGTGATGCCATAGAAATCTTCCAAATAACGGTCGTAATATCCGCCGCCGTATCCCATACGAAAATTATGTTGGTCATATCCCAAAGCAGGCACCACAATTAAATCAATTAATTCCTTGGGAAAAACCCGGTCGGAGGCAGGCTCCATAATACCGAAAGAAGATTTGATAAAATCGGTTTCCTCCTCTGCCATCACGGCTATCATTTCCCCATCGGCAACACATTTTGGGAACACGCACACTTTTCCTGCTTTTTTGCAGGCTTCCCAAATAGCATCGGTATCTACTTCCCCTTTGGCACTACGGTATAACATAACAACCTCGGCATTTTGAAACACTTCACTTGCCAATAAACGACCGGTGATCTTTTGGGATTTGATGTCTTTTTCACATAAAAGATTCCGTTTTTCACGCAGTTCTTTTCGCAAAACTTCTTTATTCATAACATCTGCTCCTACAAAAAAAGACGGGAAATCCCGTCCTTTTTTATTTTCCATAAGAAATTATTTCTGTTCGCATTTCTGGTTTGCAACGGTGCAAGAAGTTTTGCAAGCAGACTGGCAAGAAGTCTGACATTCGCCACAACCTTTTTTTGCTAAGTTTTCAGCTAAGTTTTTGGTAGTTAAGGTTTTAATCTGTTTCATAATGATTTCTTCCTTTCTTATCTTCTGCGTTGTGTTTTTTTCGCATTAATCCCAAAGATTCCGCCAATCATAGACAAAATCAAAAGAACTAAGCCGTTTAAAAGGCGAAGAGCATTTCCTGCAATCAGATTTACCGCAAAGTAAACCGCTACAAATAAAACTCCTCCCCAAAAGCCATTGACAAAGCCTTTTTTAAGAGCACGTTTTGCGCTCAAGAACCCTGTCAAAAAAGCTGCAAGGTATGTAAGGGTTCCGACCACCCAGGGAGCAATCTCCATCGGCAAGGTGAACATATAAAAGACCAGCGCGGACACTGCCACTGTCAGGATTAAAAACAGCCAACCTGTGATAGCTGCACCAATCACCCGTTTACTCACGGAAGAAACACCTTCTCTTTCGGAACCGTTCATCTACCGTCACTCCTTATGATATCAGATATCATATCTTATGAGTGAGCAGATGACTTTATGCCTTTTCTTTCTGTTTTACATCTTTAATTGCCCATTTGTGCAAAGTAAGAGTAGTTTTTTCGTTTTCGCTGCCTTTGCCGGTTTCGATTACGATGGTAGTGTCTTTTAACTGAATCACTTTCCCTTCGATACCGCCAATGGTGATAATCTGGTCACCTTTCTCAATTGCAGCAACCATTTCATTAAATTTTTTCTTTCTCTTTTTTTCCGGTAACATAATCATCAGATAGAATAAAACTAACATCAGAATCAGCGGAAGAAAAGAACCGATGAGTGCCATAGTATCAGGCATTTCGTTCACCTACTTTCCTTTAGTCGTTTTGATTTTCGCATATCATTATACACTATTCTCTTCTGATTTTCAAGTGTTTTTGCCAAATTATTTTATTTTTGTATCAATTTAGTCTGCTTTATGCCATTTTACTCCCTCACGGGTATCTTCTATCACGATTCCCATAGAAAGAAGTTCTGCACGGATTTCATCGGCACGGGCAAAGTTTTTCTCTTTTTTGGCAGCGGTTCGTTCTGCAATTTTTTCTTCAATGAGTGCCACATCCACATCGGAGGATTCTTCTTCTCTTGCAATATTTAACACACCTGTTAATTCGGTGAGCACCGCTTTCGCAGCTTCTACGTATCCTTTGGTGGCATTTTCTTTGGTGTTGGTGTTGATTTCACGAACCAGTTCAAAAATGATGCCGATAGCTTCTGCGGTATTTAAATCGTCATCCATAGCAGTGATGAATTTATCACGGAAGGAATTTAAGGTTTCCTGTTCTGCTTCCGTAATCGCCTCGTCTGCAACTTTATCGGCTAAAAAGTCCAGATTTTTCATACAGGTAACAATTCTGCCTAATCCGGTTTTTGCCTGTTCCAACAATTCATCAGAGAAGTTGATAGGACTTCTGTAATGAGCAGACAGCATAAAGAATCGAAGCACATCATAGGGGAATTTTTCTGCTAAATCACGCACGGTGAAGAAATTACCCAAAGATTTGGACATCTTTCGGTTATCAATATTGATATAGCCGTTATGCATCCAATAATTAGCAAAAGGAGCACCGTTTGCTGCTTCAGACTGCGCAATTTCATTTTCATGATGTGGGAAGGATAAATCCTTACCGCCGCAATGAATATCAATGGTTTCGCCCAAGTATTCATTGACCATGGCACTACATTCGATATGCCAACCGGGACGGCCCTCGCCCCAGGGAGAAGTCCAGGAGGGTTCTCCTTCTTTTTTTGCTTTCCAGATGGCAAAATCCATAGGGTCTTTTTTATCTTCGTTGACATTGATTCTGGCACCTGCTTCTAAGTCTTCCAAAGGCTGATGAGACAGTTTACCGTAATCTTTGAATTTTTTGGTTTCAAAATAAACGTCTCCGTTTGCTTCGTATGCATAGCCTTTTTCAATTAAGGTTTCGCACATTTTGATAATCTGGGGGATAACATCGGTTGCTCTGGGATGAACGTCCGCTTCTTTTACACCCAGACCTTTGGCATCAGTATAGTATTCTTTAATGAAACGGTCTGCCAGTTCTCTTACGGTGATGCCTTCTTCGTTGGCACGTTTTATCATTTTATCGTCAATATCGGTAAAATTCTGCACGAATTTTACATCATAGCCACGATATTCAAAATATCTTCTCAAGGTATCAAAAATGATAAACGGACGTGCATTTCCCAAATGGAAATAGTTATACACGGTAGGTCCGCACGCATAAATTTTTACCTTGTTTTCTTCTAAAGGTTTAAATTCCTCTTTTTGCATGGTTAATGTATTAAAAATCTTCATAGTTATTCTCCTTTCTCTGTTTTAACATCCGCTTCCGGTTTTTTGTTATCCGCCTCCAGCTTTTCAATGCGGGCAAGCATTCTGCACAGTTCCTGAGATAACGGGTCGGGAATATGGGTCTGGTCTGTCTGCCAATCCGCTCCGGAAACTTTCACGTTATTTCGGATAACCACTCGTGCAGGCACACCCACACATGTGCTGTTTTCGGGAACTTCCCGAAGTACCACAGCATTTGCCGCAATCTTAGAATTATCTCCCACGGTAAACGGACCAAGCACCTTGGCACCGCTTCCAATCATCACGTTTTTCCCAATAGTGGGATGACGTTTGCCGGTATCTTTACCGGTACCGCCTAAGGTTACATTCTGGTAGATGGTACAACCGTCACCAACCTCAGCGGTTTCACCAATCACCACGCCCATCCCGTGGTCAATCATAACACCACGGCCAATTTTGGCACCGGGGTGAATTTCTACGCCGGTAAACAGTCGGGTCAACTGCGATAAACTACGTGCTAAGAAATACCGTTTTTTCAGATACAACCGATGCGCTGCCCGATGCCAGAACAAAGCATGAATACCGGGAGACAGCAAGAACACTTCCAATTTATTTTTAGCGGCAGGATCCTTTTCCATTACCGCATTGATGTCTTCACGAAGACGGGAAAACACATTTCGACAAGCTTCAAAACTGCGACAAAGCCCCAATGCGGCAACGGGCATCATCATAGCAAGTGCTCCATAGGAATAACGTTCTTGGGTTTCTGCCAGAAGATGCACTGCTGCAACACCCAACGTGAAAATACAAAGAAACATCACCGCATTGTGCTCTTTTTTACGGCGCAATCTGACTGCACCCACTAAAATACCGAACATCAAAATCAGGTGAAATGCATTGGATAAATTTCCAAACTGGAATATAGCGTCCCAAAATGCAAAATCACTACTCTGTCGCAAAGATACAGCAGGCTGCATTTGGGTACCCCAAGTAATACCAAATTTCAAGAATCCGAGCTTGACATTGGAATAAATTCCGTTTTCACGGTATCTTAAAAATCCTTCTTCCCACAAACGTTTGTGCATCCGGTCGGGTGAAATATCAGAACTACCAATCAATTCTTTGGCATAAGCATCGTCTGTTGCATTCCACTGTCCATTGGTATCGGCATTGGAACCAATATATAAATTGTAGCCAATCGGCATATGTGCAATACTTTGACCGTTTATCATTTCAATGCCACGGTATAACCCCATGTTGCACCCCAGATAACAAAGAACTGCAAGTGTCAGGGACAAGAACCGTTTTTTAGGAATCACGATAATGAATGTATAGATTGCAAACGCCAGCAGAAGTATCATTCCGCATGGACGAATACAATTGGAAATTGCCGCTAGGATACCAAATAAAATTCCGAGTGTGACGCTTCCCTTTTCCCAAAAACGAAGGGAAAGATAGAAAAGCACCATCAACAAGAACGTAAATAAAATCTCTGTCGCCAAAAACTCAGAATAGAATATAAATGAGGGGGAAATCGCATATAAAAATGTGGTAAAATTAGCAATTTTACGGGAAAACAACCGTTTTACACAAAGATACAACATCAAAGCGGTTGCCGTTTCTATCAATACATTTCCCAGTTGCACAACAAAAATGTTGGCACCAAACATACGGTAGCACCAGCTTAACACCTCAGAAAAACCGATGATATGAGGGAAAGAAGAAACGTATGCGTCGCGAAACGGTGTCCCCTCTGCCAACAGAAGTGCCGTATCGTGATAAATCTTAAAATCCGAGAACGGTTCCAACTGCAAAAGGCAAACCGCCAACAGGCGAAAGCCGAAGCACATAGCAAGCGCTAACGGAAAACCACTTTTTTTCTCACTGAAATGTTTGTAATAGGAAAATCCTAATCCCAAAAATCCCACTAAATAGAAGAAAGGCAACCAAAAAGAACCACCGTAAAAAGTTTTGCTGCCAACAAAAATACCAACAAACGCCGAAACAAAGCTCATCACGGCAAACAATACAAACAAACATTTGAAAACTGCGGTGGATTTTTGTTGTAATCGGGTCATAACGTCGTCCTCCCTTCTAAAAAAATCTTATTTTATTTATTGTATATGAAAAAGAAATAAATGTCAATCTTTTTCTTATAATTGGCTTGCATAATGGTGGCGGGAAAACATACGGTTCACAGCATCAAAAATCCGCTTATTTTCAGGACGTTGAAAATCGGGGTCGTTCGCCAGGAAAAATTCAACAGCTTGTTTTGCTGCACGAACCGTTTCCATGGTATAACTCAAACGACTTAACACCGTGGAAGGAAGTCCATGCTGACGGATTCCGAAAAATTCTCCGGGCCCGCGGTTTTTTAGGTCAAATTCGCTGATGGCAAAACCATCGGTAGTTTTTTCCATAATTTCCAGCCGTTTTCTTGCTTTTTCATCAGATAGATTCAAAAAACAATAGGATTGTTTGTTACTGCGCCCTACCCGTCCACGAAGCTGATGCAGGCTGGCAAGGCCGAACCGTTCTGCATTTTCAATCACCATCACAGTGGCATTGGGAACATTGACCCCCACTTCCACTACAGTAGTGGAAACAAGCACCTGAATATCACCTTTTAAAAAGGCATTCATCACGGCATCTTTTTCTTCAGCTTTCATTCTGCCGTGTAAAAGTCCTACCTGATAATCTTGTAAATAAGTAGTTTGCAGTTCTTCCTGCAGGCGAATAGCATCTTCCAATTCCATGGTTTCGCTTTCCTCAATCAGCGGACAAACCACAAATGCCTGATTCCCTTTTTCAAGTTCTTTCACAACAAACTGATACACTTTGTCCCGCTGTTTTTCTCCTGCAATTCTTGTCTTCACAGGGGTTCTGCCTTGCGGTAACTCATCAATCACAGAAACGTCTAAGTCTCCGTAAATAATTAAAGCTAAGGTTCTGGGAATGGGAGTTGCGGTCATTACCAAACAATGAGGATTTTCTCCTTTTTCAGTCAGTACAGACCTTGCTTTCACACCGAAACGGTGCTGTTCATCGGTAATTACCAGTCCCAATTTATGAAACTGCACTTTATCATATAACAGTGCGTGGGTACCGATCACCAAAGAAGTTTCTCCGGTGGCAAGACCCGAAATCACCCTGTCTTTTTCTTTTTTCTTCATAGAAGCAACAAGCAGTTCCAATGATAAATGAAATTCTTCCAAATAAGGTTTTAATCCTTCATAATGCTGACGGGCCAAAATTTCCGTAGGTGCCATCAAAACTGCCTGATACTCGCTTTGTGCACAAATGAGCATTGCCATGGCGGCAACCATGGTTTTTCCGCTACCCACGTCACCCTGTACCAAACGGTTCATCTGATGTCCTGCCTTAAAATCAGCGCAAATTTCTCTTGTGACCCTCTTTTGCGCATTGGTTAAAGGAAAAGGCAACTTTTCAGCAAATTCTTCCGCAATTTTATAATTCGTTAATTTGGGACCCATGGCTTTTTTTTGCTGCAATTTGATTTTGCCCAGTCCCAACATCAAATAAAACAGCTCTTCAAAAGCCAAACGTTTTTTTGCTGCCGAAAGTTCTTCTTCTCCTTTTGGAAAATGAATGTTTTCCAAAGCATATAAAAGTTCACAAAGATGATATTTTTTACGAAGTTCCATGGGAAGGGTTTCTGCAAGATGTTCCTTGGCAAACTTTAAACATTCAAAAGCAATTTTTTGAACCACACCTTGTGTCAGTCCTTTTGTGAGAGCGTATCTTGGGATATAATTTTCAGAAAAATTGCTTGCAGGAGATTCTTTTTGCACTGCAGGATTGGTCATTTCCACATAACCGATTCTACGAGCAACTTTTCCGGATAAAGTAACTGTTTTTCCCACCGTCAGTTTTTGAGTCAGGTACTTCTGATTGAAAAAAGTGACCTTAAGTTCTCCCGTATCATCCTCACATAGCAGAGAAATCAGTGTCAGATTCTGACGGACACGTCGGGTAGAAATATCTAAAATCCGCACGGTAACGGTGGCAAGTTCTTCTTCCTGAAGCTCATGTACCGTTTTCACATTCATGCGGTTTTCATAATTTTTCGGAAAATAGTAGAGCATATCAGCAACCGAAAAAATGCCAAGCTTTTGAAAATACACAAGCCTGGCATCGGAAACTCCTGATATATTAGAAATAGGTGTAGAAAACAGGTTCATACAATCCTCTTTTTCAGTAAATTTCTATCCTCAAAGTTTTCGGTTATGATTATTTTTGACTATTGAAAATACCGTTGATTCTATATTATTCTAAGGAAATAAAATAGTAATATACGGGCTGATCACCGCGATAGAAAGAAAAGTCAATATCTTTATATTTTTTGGTTAAGGTTTTTTCCAGCTCTTCCATTTCTTCGCTGTTCACATCGGCACCTGCATACACAGTTACCATAGAAACCGTGTCATCGCAAAGTTTTTCAATCACAGAAGCACAAACTTTGTTGTAGTCTTTCCCTTTGGTCAGGATAGAGCTTCCACTTAATGCCATGATTTCGCCTTCTTTGATTTCGATGTTATCAAACACGGAATCTCTTACAGCATAGGTAATCTGAGCAGATTTCAAAGAAGCAATCACATCTTTCATTTGCTGCAGGTTTTCTTCGGCTGACATAGATTCATCAAAGCAAACCATACAAGGAAGTACGTCAGACATATTGGTGGTGGGAATTACCACCATCTGACCGTCATACAACTCTGCTGCCTGTTCGGCTGCCAGGATAATATTTTTATTGTTGGGGAACACGTAAACCACATCAGCATTGGTGCGGTTTGCAGCATTTAAAATATCATCAGAAGAAGGATTCATCGACTGCCCACCGGAAACGATATGTTCAATTCCCAGCTCTTTATAGATATTCGCAAAACCTTCCCCTGCTGCCACAGCAACAAAAGCATGGGGCTGACGTTCCTTCGGAATTGCATTTTGAATATTCTCGTTCTGGTATTTCATATTATCAATTTTAATATCAATGAGGCTACCGATTTTTAACGCTTCAGAAATTACAATACCGGGGTCATTGGTATGAATATGCACTTTGATAATATCTTCCATTGCAACCACAACGATAGAATCCCCTAAGGATTCATAGCGCTGGGTTAACTGATTTTTTTTGCGTTCCGGATTCTGAATGATAAACTCAGTGCAGTACTGGAAGTTTACATTTTCGTGATTATCTGAAAATACTTCGGAGGTTTTTTCCACACTGGTAACCGATTCTTCCGGCATAATTCCGGATTTATAGTAATTTGCCATACCTTCGATGATATAGCAAATCCCTTTCCCACCGGAATCCACTACCCCTGCCTGTTTCAATTTCGGAAGCATTTCGGGGGTTTGCGCCAACGCCTCATAAGCAGCTCGCACGGCTTCGGTGAATAACATATCCAGGTCCGTAATTTCTTCCTGAATCTCTTCCAGATGCTCTGCAGTCATACGGATAACAGTTAAGATGGTACCTTCGGTGGGCTTCATAATTGCTTCGTAAGCAGTTTTGGAACCTAAACGAAAGGCATTCACCATATCCGAAACTTCCAGTTCTTTCTTTCCTTTTGCAGCTTTGGACATACCTCTTAAAATCTGGGAAAGAATTACCCCGGAATTTCCTCTTGCACCGCGAAGCGCAGACATAGAAACACCATCTAAAACATTCCCTGCAGAGTCAGTACGGCTATGTGCCGCAGATGCTGCAGAGGTAAAAGTCATTGACATATTGGTTCCGGTATCACCGTCGGGCACCGGAAACACATTTAAAGCATTCAGCTCTTCCTTGTTGTTACATAAATGGATTTTTGCCGCTTCCAGCATATTGGCAAGCAGCACACCATTGATTGTTTTATTCATGAAATGTTTTCTCCCTTTTTCAAAGTTGATGCTGTGACGAATGAAATCAAATCAATGACTTATTTATTCACCACAATATCGTCTACACAAACGGTAACATCCTTGATTTTTGCGCCTGTCATTTTTTCTACAGCATAGGTAATATCCTGTTTCACATTTTCAGCCAACACTTTAATATTCACGCCGTAAGTCACTTTAATGTGAATTTCAATGCTGACAGTATTATCACGGCACACAACCTTGATTCCTTTTCTTAAGCTATCGGAACCAAACACCCGTTTCAACACTTCTGCTTTGCTTTTCACACACATTCCAACCACACCATAACAATGGGTTGCAACATGACCTGCAATTTCTTCAATAGCTTTTTCGGTTACGGTAATTTCGCCTACATCGCTCAATTTTTTTAACGGCATATTCGTACCTTCCTTTCTTTTCTATGATTCTATCAAACAAACCGTATGGATACGGTTTTTGTCATTTTCAAACTTATAATACTTTATTTAAGAAAGCCTTTGTTCTTTCATGCTGGGGCTGACTGAAAATATCTGCCGGAGTTCCTTCTTCCAAGATTGTTCCTTCATCCATAAAGATAACTCTGTCGGCAACTTCACGGGCAAAGCCCATTTCGTGCGTTACCACAAGCATGGTCATACCTTCTCTTGCCAGCTTCTTCATAACGTCCAGCACTTCGCCTACCATTTCCGGGTCTAATGCGGAGGTAGGCTCGTCAAACAGCATTACATCAGGCTCCATGCAAAGAGCACGCACAATGGCAACACGCTGTTTCTGACCGCCCGACAACTGAGAAGGATATGCGTTGGCTCTATCTTCTAAGCCAACTACACGAAGAAGCTCCAGTGCTTTTTTCTCAGCCTCTGCTTTTTTCACTTTTTTTAGCTGTATGGGAGCTAAGGTCATATTTTTTAAAATCGTCATATTGGGAAACAGATTAAAATGCTGAAATACCATTCCAACCTTACGTCTGTGCAAATTGATATTGGTATTGCGGTCGGTGATATCCACATTTTCTAAGAAAATCTGTCCTTCTGTGGGTTGTTCCAATAAATTTAAGGAACGCAGTAATGTGGATTTTCCACATCCTGAGGGGCCGATGATTACAATCACTTCCCCTTTTTTTACATCTAAATCAACGCCGTTTAATGCTTTGATTTTGCCGCGGTTATAATGCTTTTTCAAACCGCGAACACTGATGATATAATTAGCGCTCATTCTTTCTCAGTCTCCTTTCCAAAAGGCCTACCAACCAGGTAAAGAACATTACCAATACCAGATAAATCAATGCAACTGCTAAAAGAGGCATAAAATCCTGATAAGTAACGCTACGAATCTGATTGCCTGCACGGGTTAAATCGGTTACACCCACATAACCCGCAATGGAAGTTTCCTTCAAAAGAACGATGAATTCATTTGCCAAGGAAGGCAAAATATTTTTAAATGCCTGGGGAAGAATGATAAACCACATGGTTTGCATATAATTAAGCCCTAAAGAGCGACCTGCTTCATTCTGCCCTGCATCAATACTCATAATACCTGCACGAACAATTTCGGCAACATAAGCACCCGAATTGATACCGAACGCAATAACAGCGCAAAGCATCTTATCACGGGAGCTTGCCATAATGATAAAAAAGATAATCAAAATCTGAACCATAACGGGAGTTCCGCGAATCACAGTCAGATAAATTTTAGAAATTGCATTTCCGATCCAAAGGAAAAATTTTGCAATGGGATTTTTCATTTCACGGTACTGCTTATCATATGAAGTTCTAATAGCTGCTACAATAACACCTAAAACTACCCCTAAAATCAATGCATAGAAAGTAAGAATCAGGGTGTTTTGCACGCCTTTCAATATGTATTTCCAACGATCATCCACGATAAAAGCCGTTGTAAATTCCTTTTGCAAACCATATAGCCAGCCATTAAAGCTTGCATAACAGTCACAAAGCCAAGAGCAGTATCCTGCGAACCATTCCGCCATGTTTCAAATTCCTTTCCGATGAATCGGTAAGTGTCAATCGGAGAAACAAAATTGTTACCCCGATTGACAAATGATTACCGTAAAATTCTGTAAATCGAATTTTGCTTACCTAAGAGAGAATCTCTTATTCAGCAGGGATGTATTTTTCAATGATTGCATCAACAGTGCCGTCTTCAATCAATTCGCCTAAAGCTTCATCAATCTGTTCGGTTAAATCCGGATTGTTTTTAGAAATTGCTGCTGCATAATCTTCGGTAACATATTCAGTGTCTAAGATTTTTAAGCCGGGGTTGTTTGCAACAAATACTTTTGCAGGTTCATTGTCGATAACAACACAATCAACTTTGCCGGTGTTTAATGCCATAACTGCATCTGCACCTTTGTTGTAACGTTCAACAGTACCTAAGCCTTCATCTTCAATATCCCAAGTACAATATAAGTCACCGGTGGTAGCCATCTGAACGCCGACTACGGTGTTTGCACCTTCTGCAAACAAGTCATCTGCGCTGGTAATGGGAGAATCTTCTTTTACGATGATAACCTGAACGCCGGTAGCATAGGTCTGAGTGAAGTTCACTGCGTTCATTCTTTCTTCGGTAACAGTCAGACCTGCCATAACGAAATCGTATTTACCGGTAGAAACGCCGGGAATTAAGGAATCAAAATCCACGTTTTCGATTACCAGTTCTTTGTTCAATTTTTTTGCAATTTCACGAGCAATGTCAGCATCAATACCTACAATTTCGCCGTTTTCCATGAATTCATAGGGAGGGAATTCCGCATTGGTAGCCATAACGATCTGTCCGTCTGTAGCAGGAACGTCTTCCTCAGTCTCGTCACCGGTAGCTTCGGTGTCGTTTGTTTCTGCGTTTTCTTCAACGTTGGTAGCAGGTGCGCCTTCATCCGCTTTATTCGTTTGACAAGCGGTGAAAACGGTCAGCAGCATTACTGCAGCTAACAAAAGAGTGATGAGTTTTTTCATGTTGTTTTCCTCCTTGCACATTTGTGCTTTGAAATGTTTTTTATAGATTTGCTATAATATTATACTATAACAAGTATTTTTTTTCAATAGATTTTAGAAAATTTATTCGGATTTTTGTATTTTTATTACAATTTACCAATTTTTCTCAGCTATCTAATAAAAAAACAGACATCTTACAACGCAATCTTCACCGAGGAAGCATACTCCGACGGTGTCATTTTAGCAATTTTTTTAAACTGCTTGGAAAAATAATGGATACTGTCATATGCCAAAATCCCTGCAATCTGGGTAAAGTTATAGTTATCTTCACGAATCAGCATTTTAGCACGTTCAATTTTCAGATAATTAAAATATTGCATAACGCCCATTCCGGTCTTTTCCTTAAACAACATCTTCAAGCCTGTGCTGTTGGTTTTGGAATATTTTAATACGTCCGAAAAACTTAAGGTGTTTCCGATATTTTCGTTTAAAAATTCAATCACATCTTCCACGATGTCGTTATCCATCCGTTCTTTTAATACAGAAAGAGAGGCTTTCGGCGTATAAGAAATGGAATTGTTTCGATACAGTGACAGCAGAAACTGAGTCAAATGCAGAAGAATCATCTGTTCTGCACCGAAAGATGGCTCTGCTTTGCGTTTCAGGCCATTGGTAAACGGGTCGTTTAACGGCGTGCAAAAAGCTTTGGTTGCCTCTTTGATGATAGAAGAAAGCAGATTTTTTTCCTCTTTGGTCACATGAAAGACCTTGTTTTGAAAGAAACTCATTGCCTTGGACTTGCATACAAAGGAAACAATGGCAATGTTGGGGGCAATCACACCATTGGAATACACATTATGAAATTCTCCCGGCTTGTGAAACAAAACATCGCCTTGTTGCAAACGGTGGGTAGTATCCTCTGCAATCGCATTGATTTCCCCTTTATCCACATAGATAAATTCCCAGAAATCATGCTTTTCTCCCGTGAACTTAAAATCTTTTGCATATTCCAGGTAATGAATCGTCACCACATTTTTTATCACAAATTCTTCTTTAAAACGAAGGGGGGTGTAAGCGTCACGAGTTCCCATCACTTCTCCTCCTTTTGCAAATAGGCATTCACATCTTGCAAAATGGCAGAAACCGGAAGCCCCACCACGTTATCAAAATCCCCATCAATTTTTTCCACAAATTTGGAGGCAATTCCCTGGATAGCATACGAACCGGCTTTGTCAAAAGGTTCACGGGTGTTGATATAATCAGTAATTTCATCCTCGCTGACGGAACGAAAATACACTTTGGTTTCACAAACTGTTTTCCGATAAGAAACCTCTCCATCTTCCACATATGCCAAGGTAACCCCGGTAAACACACTGTGTGCCTTTCCGCTTAAGGAACGAAGCATCCGACGGGCATCTTCTTCGTCCTCAGGTTTTCCGAAAATTTCATCCCCTAAGGCGACCACGGTATCTGCCGCAATAATCAATACCTTCTCCCGGGAAAAATCCGCTGCGGCGCTCTTGGCTTTTCGGTGTGATAACTCCTCCACCAGATCCCGTGGAGACATTTTCTCACGAACCGTTTCATCTGCATCGGTCACATGCACCGAAAATGCAATTTTTTCTCTTGCCAACAGTTCTTTGCGTCTGGGAGACTGAGATGCTAAAATGATTTTTGATTGACTCATAGGGAGCCCCTCCTCTTTCAAACTTTTGATTATCATAACATATTTTGTAAAAAAAGTCAACCAATTTTACAAACAAAAAAAACAAATGCAGATGGTTTGTCATACTTTGGGACAGCCTCACATATAGTGATAAAAAACGAGGTGAAACCAAATGATACAATCCGAATTTTTTCCCAAACAACAAGAAATCTTACACTTGCTCCCTGCATGTCTGAGCGAATATCTGACGCCACAGACAGAAGAAATCCGCTTTCGCAAAAATCTTCCGGTAATTTTTATAGAAAACGGTCGGGAATTGATCACCCCTTATCGGTACCAATCCAAAGAATTGGAACATCTGATAGACCGCCTGACAGAAGGTTCTCTGTCCTCTTTTTTTGAATCCATAAAAACAGGCTATATCACCATCCAAGGAGGACATCGGGTAGGTCTTGCAGGCACCGCAGTGTATGAAGATAACCGCTTGACTTACCTTAAGGATATCTCCTCTGTCAACCTACGAATTGCACGCGAAGTAACAGGCTCTGCAGACCGCTTATTTCAAGCGGTGGGTCACATCACCCCTCTCCCGGGAATTCTCATAATTTCTCCTCCCGGGCACGGAAAAACCACACTGCTTCGGGATTTTATCCGTCAATTATCGGAAAAAAGCCCCGGGATACGTATCTCGGTAGTGGATGAACGAGGTGAGCTTGCTGCTTCCTATCAGGGAGAAATGCAAAACAACTTGGGATTTCGGTGTGATGTGTTAAACGGATATCAAAAATCAGACGGAATTTCTATGGCGATCAGAAGTCTATCTCCTAACGTAATCGCCGTGGATGAAATCGGAACTGAGGAAGATGAGAAAAGCCTGCTTTATGCGTATCATGCCGGTGTATCTGTTGTGGCAACCATCCACGGGGACTGCGAAGGAAATTTCAGAAAAAACATTGGCAGGCTAACCGCCGAACAAGTGTTTTCTTATGAAGTTTATCTTTCTAAAAACAGTTCCCAAGACCGTATTCAAACCATTGTGAAGGTGTGAAAAATATGGTGAAACTGTGGGGACTGGCATGCATTATCGCAGGAGATATGCTACTGGTTGGTTATTTCACAGACCGCAAACAAAAACCGGTACAATGCCTATGGGAGATGATGAGATTTTTAAGAAGTGTTACCTGTGGCGTTACCGAATGGAAACGGACGCTGAAAAAAGCTGTTTTGGAGGAAAATCAACCGGGAGTATTCCCCAAGCTATTTCAGAGAAATTTTGTAAAATACCAAAAAGAACTTCCCCTGCGTGATGCTTTGAACAAATCATTGGAATCCCTTCCGCTTCCACCAGAAGCAATGGAAGTCATCTCCCATTATTTTGATTGCATGGGAAAAACCACCAACAAAGACACAGAAGAACAGTTCCGATTCACCCGGCTACGATTGGAAGAACTCTTAAAATCAATGCAAAAAGAACTTCCGAAAGCCAAAAAACTGATTACTTCAGGGGTATACTCCATCAGTGCGATGGTGGCAATTTTGTTATTTTGAGAGGTTTTATTATGAACGTTGAATTAATCTTTAAAATTGCTGCAATCGGCATTATTGTTGCCATCCTAAATCAATTGCTTGCCAAATCAGGACGAGACGAACAAGCCACCATGGTTACGCTTGCCGGTCTTGTGGTGGTGCTGATTGTGATTGTGCAGGAAATTGCCTATTTATTTGAAACCATTAAAAGCTTATTTCACTTTTAGAGAGGTACCTTTATGGATACGGTTGCCAAGCTCATGGGAATTGCCTTTGCAGGGGCCATATCGGCAGTATTTTTGCGGGAAAAGGCTCCCCATTTTTCAATGATGATTGCCCTTGCAACGGGAATTGTGATATTTTCCTTGATTGCAAGAGAACTCTCCGGCATTATCGGAATGCTGTCTGACTTTATGAACGTCTCGGGGTTAGACCCTGAAACTTTTTCCACGGTACTTCGGATTTTAGGAATTGGAATCGGAGCAGAATATTTTTGCAACGTGATTGCCGACGCAGGAGAAACCGCTATTGCAAAAAAAGCGGAATTTGCCGCAAAAGTGGTCATTTTGATGCTTCTGTTACCTCTGATCGGAAAGGTGGTGGATACCGTATGGTCTGTATTCGGATAAAACGCCTTTCCTGCTTTCTTCTGATGATATTATTCATCTGTTCCCAAAAAGTGTATGCCACAGATGCAAGCACCATAGAAACCTTTGATTTTTCTTTTCAGCAAGTATGGGAAACAATCAGTGATTTACTGTTTGGAGAATTGATTCTGCTTCGCTCTAAAATTCCGTCTATGATACTTCTCATATTGCTCATTGGTATCAAAAACTGTATGGAATTTCCAATTAGTCTCAATCGAACGGTTCATCTGGGTATTTTTTGTGCATTGGCACTGGGTTCAGGAGAACTGTTTCGGGAGCTGTCGACAGTGGCGGAAGCCTGCATCACCCATCTTTCGGAATTGATGATTTTGACCGTTCCGGTATTAACAGGGTTCATCGCCAACAGTGGCAGAGTTTTATCTGCTGCGAAATCCTCCTATTTCCTGTTAGGTTTTATGAGCATTCTGGTATTTCTCATCAAACATATTTTTCTACCCGGAATTCTCATTTATTTTATGTGCGCCGCCCTGTCACCGTTGTTGGAAAAGGATTATTTTGGTGCTTTGAAAAAAGTAATTTTATGGAGTGTAAAAACAGTACTTCCCATTATCATCGGAATTTTTATGACCATTTTCACACTACTTACCACGGTTACCAAGGCTTCGGATTCGTTTGCACTTCAATCTGCCAAATTGGCTCTCGGCAACTGCATTCCCTTTTTGGGTGGAAGCCTCACCAATTCAGGAGAATACCTGATTCAAACCATCAGTCATATCAAATCCAAAGCGGGGCTGGCAGGTGTCATTACCGTTTCCTATGCTTTTTTATCTCCGCTAATAAAACTGATTGCCGGATTTTTAACCTTTCAGGGATTGTCGGTGTGCGCAGGATTCCTGTCGGACGAAAGCACAGAGCATTTTTTTCAGGAAACGGCTACCGCCCTGGGGATGCTGGCAGGTGTTGTCGGGACAGTTTCCGTAATTGCTGTGCTTGGAATTATGATTGTGATGGGAATATAGAAGGAAGTGATATCAGTGTCTGAATGGATTTCCAATTTAAAACAGGTTGTGCTGATTGTTTTGGTGTGTGAATTTTTAAAAGAACTGTTATCCACCGATTCCTTTCGGAAATATGTACAATTTTCCATTCGTTTATTCTTATTTTTATTCCTGTTATCCTCACTGTTTGGCATAAAGTTTGCACTCCCCGAATTCACCTTTACCGAATATGAAACCGAGGAAGAAAATTTGTTACTCCAAGAATACGAAACCCAAATTGCCACTCAGATTACAGAGGAACTTTCCCGAAATAATCTATCTGTTTCGCAGGTTACGGTTCAATTAAACGACCAATATGAAATCCTCTGTGTCACCGTGTTCACCAAAGAAGAATCTGCAAAAATTCAAGCAGTACTGAAAGGAGACTTTCCTTATGAAGTGGTTTACCCCACTGAAGAATTTCTGGACGAAATGTCCTAAAGGCAAACGAATCAAACTGATTGTGATGCTGTTACTCATAGGCACAATTCTGCTTTTATTTCCATCTTCCCCCTCCAAAAAAGCATCAAATTCTCCCCCAACGAATATGATAAACCAACAGAACTTGCCAACCCGAGAATTTGAAGAACTTCTAAGCAAAATAACAGGTCATGAAGTTCGTGTGCTGATTGCATATGCCGACACGGGCGAAGTGGAAGTTGTAAGTGAGGAAACCGTAACTGCAGAAACCAAAAGTGCCACGGGAGCATTACAACAGAAAAAAGATCAAAAGCCCGTTTTGGATGCCAATAAAAATATTCAGATAAAAAACAAGCATCAGCCACGCATTAAGGGCGTTTGTGTCTTTTGCTTTGCTCCTTACAGCAGAGAAACCGAGGAACTGTTATATCGGGCAGCAAGAGGCTCTCTCGGAGCAGATTTACACACTGTGGAGGTGATTTTCGATTCTTATCCAGCCCATTAAAAAGACAATCAGAAAGGAAAAGTAACTATGATTTTATTGCACAAACGAAAAATTGCGGCAGTGGTGTGCACCGCTCTTTTGGCAACCGCAGGGGTAGTCAACTACATCAATCACTCAGAAGTACAGACCGTGTCCTTAACCCTGCCACCTGCCAATGAAAGCTATGACGAAGGAACCACATACGGAGAAGCTAAATATGTGTCTTCAGATGTTACATTGGAAAAAGAACGCAGCGAAGCGGTATCACTTTTGCAAATTGTATCTGAAGATGAAAATGCAGACCCGGAGAAAAAAGCAGAAGCCCAAGGCGAAATTATCCGAATTGCCCAAGATATGGAAAAGGAAACCATTGCAGAACAAATTCTCACCGAAAAAGGCTTTACCAATGTAAACGTATTTTTAAGTTCACCGGATGCCACAGTTAGTGTTAAATCAGATGGCTTAACACCCCAGGAACTTGCCAAAATTCGAGATACCATGAAAAGTGAAGCCGGCATCGACCCGAAAAACTTAAAAATTATTGAAACAAATTAACCAAAACAAAGAGAAAAATCTGACCTTGCCAAATGGATTCTTTCTTTGGTATGCTTTCAGTGAGTAGTGTCCTAAAATCTTATTTTATTTGAGGTGAACCTATGAACTTTACCAAAGAAGAAAACGAAAAATTCAAATCCTACAATCGTGCCTATAATCTGTACAGCCCCAATCATAATCAGTACGATAAAGCAGCTGCACAGCAACGAAAAAAAGAGGAAGAAGAAAAGAAAAAGCGTGCGCAAAAACTTTTAACCCGTTTAAAAGATTTAAAAAAATCTGCTGTAAAACGCGGAATGTATCATCAGAATCCCTATAAAGCACAAGTGGCTGAGGAATCTAAAAATGCCTGATACACTGCCAATTTTTGTGTGTAATGAGTTTCACGACAGAAAAGAAAAACGAAGTTCTTTAGAATTAAAATGGAACTTAAACATTAACTTTTTAAACGGAAACCAATATTGTGACGTGGATTATAACGGCAGAAAAATCTATTCGGTGGAAAAACTCTACGATTACCAGGAACGAGCAGTTTATAACAATATTGCGCCCATTATGGAAACCAGAATTGCAAAACTGTCGGGAGTGGTTCCCCAGATTGGCGCTTTTACAGACAGCTCCGATTTAAACGATATTGCCAATGCAAAAATTTCCACAGCTGTTTTAAACACCGTTTCCAAACAGTTAAACTTCTCTGAAAAAATTGCAAATGCTGTTGCTATTTCAGAAATGCTCGGCACTGCATTTTACAAAACTGTCTGGCAAAAAGACCAGGGAGATTTTCTGTATCTGGATGAAAAAGAGCCGATAAAGGCAGGTGAAGTGGATACCGTTGTGTTAAGCCCGTATGAAATTTACCCTGAAAGCCTTTACACGGAACAGATTGTCGAACAAAGAAGCATCATCCACGCGCATCCTTATCATGTGGACGAAATCAAAGAAAAGTGGGGACAGGAATTAAAAGGGCATCCCGTCAATTTGTTTTCTATGACAAACGTGACCAACGTAACGGGTGGTCTTGGTTGGACCGGTAGTCTGGAAAGTGTTGGTCAGGAGGTAAAAGACGGATACGACATTGTGTTGGAATACTACGAAAAGCCCACAAAAAAACATCCGGACGGACGCCTTCTGATTGTGGCATATTATAATCAAATTCTTTTGTACGAAGGACCGCTCCCCTATCTGAATGCGAAATATCACACCAGGGGCTATCCTTTTGTAAAACAGGTATCCGTAGCCCGTCCCGGCTGTTTTTTCGGAACCAGTATCATTGAACGCTTAATTCCCATTCAACGAGATTACAACGCAATTCAAAATCGAATCAATGAATATTTGAATCGTGCCGCTTTGGGCATTCCCGTGATAGAAGACGGCAGTGTGGATGTGGATAGCTTAGAATACTACGGTATGCCGCCCGGAATGCCCATTGTGTACTTAAGAGGAAGCGAGCCGCCTCGATTTATGGACACTCCTGCCCTGCCCTACAGTTTCTTATCCAAACAGGATCGTCTGGAAGAAGCGTTTGTTTCTATTTCAGGTATTTCGGAACTGTCCCGTTATTCTTCCACTCCAACCAACGTTATTTCAGGAACAGCGTTAAGCATTTTGTCTCAGCAGGATGACAACCGTCTGGCGGTCAGTGCGGAAAATATTCGGAATGCAGTGTTGGAGGTTGGCAAACACTGGTTACGGTTATACCGTCAGTTTGCACTGTTTGAAAGAATGCTTCATTTAGGCGGTGATGATACGGATAACGCCCTCATTCGTTGGAGCAAAGCCAATTTGCTTCCCGAACAGTTGGAACTCACCACCCAGAATGAAATTGAAAATTCACTGACAGTAAAACGAGAACTGATTCGTGAACTGTATTCTATGGGACTTTTTACCGACCCAAAAACAGGCAAAATCACCCCCTGCGCAAAATCCAAAATTCTTTCTATGCTGAAAATGGGTGACTGGGAAAACAAAATGGAAACAGAAACCCTTCACGCAACAAAAGCATCCCGTGAAAACCTGAAAATGCGCGAAAAAATTTTATGTCCCGTGAAAGCACGTGACCATCACGAAATTCATATTGAAGAACACACCAAATACCTGATGACGCAGGAATTTGAAGAATTGGAGGAAAAAGATCCCCAAATTGCTAACCTTTGGGAAGAACATTTACAAGCTCACGAAAATTACCTGACAAAAGAAAAAGAAACTACTTTCTAAAAGGTATATTTTTTAGCAATCAGGAATATACTTTAGATAGAAAAAATATCAGAAAGGCGGATCTGTTGTGGAAAAGCTCTTAAAAAAAATTGCAGCCCTGTTCCAAAAGCCGGAAGAAAACCCTTCCTTGGATGCGGTGATGGAAGCAAGGCAGGAAGTTGCCGTTGCCTGGAACAAATTCAACGAGGCAACCCGAGACGAATATATCGACATTGCCATTATGAATTTAAACTTAGCAAAGAAACGACTGGATGTTGCCATTAAGGAATCCAAAGAGGCAGTGGCAGTGCATTCTTAAGCGTTTCTTACACGAACCATTTCTATCTCAATTTTTTAAATCCTCTCTTAAGAAAAAAGGAACTGTCTCCCTTGGGAGCAGTTCCTTTTTTCTCTTTTGGTTTTACAATTCGCTTTTTAATCCGCAATCATAGGGAATGGAACGAAGAAACTCTTCTTCATTCAAATCGTAAGGAATGTCAACATAAAACACATAAGTAAACATTCCGTTTTTCTTAACCACATTGGTATCAAAAACAATGATTTTGTTGTCCTGAAAACGTTCTTTAATCACGTCTGCATTCTCAATGTTTTTGACAGTGAGAATCTTACTTCTCGGTTTGGCAGTAAATCTGCCGCGAAAATGCAAAACGGTTTGTGCCAACAAAATAAGAAGTGTACCAGCAACACCTACCACATACATGCCACAACCAATTGCCATACCAATTCCCGCAGTTGCCCAGATTCCCGCTGCTGTGGTTAAGCCGCTAATCATCTGATGCTTCACAAATACCATACCGGCACCCAAAAAACCAATCCCGCTGACAATCTGCGCCGCAATACGGGCAGGATCACGGGTAGTAACGCCTTCAATGTTCATAAAGCCATAAATGGAAACCAACATCATAAGGCAGGATGCAATCGCTACAATACAGTGAGTTCGAAGCCCCGCTTCTTTGGCACGGTTGGTTCTTTCAAAACCGATAACTACACCACACAAACCTGCAACAACCAATCGTGCAAGATACATTAAGCTTTGATTTAAAAAAACCTGGTCCATAATTTCCCTCCTTTCACCAGTAGACTTTTACAGCATAAAAAGAAAATCTTATCGTGATTTCCCTATTTTACGCTAATGATATGCTCAACTGATGAAAGTTATGCGTTGTGATGCTGGAGCATGTTTTCCCGAATTTGCCATAAATCGGGAGATAAATCCACATAATAAGTATGGGGATTTTCAAATCGGGTGACTTCATCCCAAAGGGTTGCCACCTCGTTTTGGCAATAATTTTTTAACTCTTTTAAGGTGGGAGAGGTATACACCTGTTTCCCGTTTTCAAAAATGGGCAATAATAATTTTTTGGCAGTAAAGTTGGTTACGATTTTTCTTTTCCAGGTATACTGGGGGTCAAAAAGCTCGTACTCAGTCACGCCGTCAAAATTTTCTTCATACTTTGTGATAACATCTGCAATCGCTTTTCCTGTTTCGTTGGAATATAGGCGATACAGACTTTTGAATCCCGGAATAGTAATTTTCGATACATTTTCCGACAGTTTAATTTTGGGAATTTCTTCACCGTCTCGGAACACGGACACTAATTTATACACACCACCGAAAACGGGTTCGGATTTGGATGTGATAAGGCGTTCCCCAACGCCGAAGGTATCCACTTTTGCACCCTGATTTAGCATATCACGGATGATATATTCATCCAAAGAGTTGGATGCCACAATCTTTACATCGGGATACCCTGCGTCATCCAGCATTTTTCTTGCTTTTTTGGATAAATAGGTGATATCGCCGCTGTCTATACGGATGCCTTTGGGACGAAATCCCCGGGGCACTACCTCGGTATCAAATGCCTTAATGGCATTGGGAATCCCGGATTTTAGCACATTGTAGGTATCCACAAGCAAGGTGCAATCATTGGGATAACATCTTGCATAAGTTTGGAATGCTTCCAGTTCAGTGTCAAACATCTGCACCCAGCTATGTGCCATCGTTCCCAAAGCAGGAATGTCAAACAGCTGGTCAGTCACGGTGCAGGCAGTTCCTGCGCATCCGCCAATATATGCAGCTCTTGCTCCGTAGATGGCACCGTCATAACCCTGGGCACGGCGGGAGCCGAATTCCATCACTGCTCTTCCCTCGGAAGCCTGCACAATTCTGTTTGCTTTGGTGGCAATCAACGACTGATGGTTCACGGTTAACAGTAGCATCGTTTCCATCAGCTGTGCTTCAATCACAGGACCACGAACCGTAACCACGGGTTCCATGGGGAAAATAGGCGTTCCCTCGGGAATTGCCCAAACAGAGCAGGAAAAAGAAAAGTTTGAAAGATATTCTAAAAACTCCTCTGAAAAAATACCTTTCCCACGTAAATATGCCACGTCTTCTTCGGAAAAATGCAGATTGTTGATATACTCAATCATCTGCTCAAGCCCTGCCATAATGGCGTAACCACCGTCGTTGGGGACTTTTCTGAAAAACAAATCAAAAGCAACCTCGGTATCTTTCATACCGTTTTTAAAATAACCGTTGGACATGGTGAATTCATAAAAGTCCGTCAGCATAGACAAATTGATGTTGGGATTAAATTTCAAAAAACACACCTTCTTATTCTTCTATCGGTTCATTTGCATCCAAAAATTCGGGAACATCGGGTAATATCTTTTTGGTTTCTTCTTCCGATAAAGAAGAAACGCTGTTTAATTTACGCACAATGGCACGGGTTCTTACTCCCACTAATTTTTCCAGTTCTCCGTGTGCCTGGTCTAAGCGTTGCTGAGCTTGTTTAATCACATCGGAGAATTTCTGAAATTCGGATTTTACGGCACCCAGTACATTCCACACTTCACCGGAACGTTTCTGAATTGCCAAAGTCTTAAAGCCCATCTGCAAACTCTGAAGGAAAGCACAAATGGTGGTGGGGCCTGCAATATTCACTTTATAATCACGCTGTAACACTTCCACCATACCGTGACGTACCACCTCTGCATACAAACCTTCCACAGGCAAAAACATAATGGCAAAATCAGTGGTTTCCGGAGGGGATATGTATTTTTCGCTGATGTCTTTCGCAAACTGTTTGATACGACGGTCCAATGCGGTTTTTGCTGTTTCAATCTGAGAAACATCGCCACTGTCGTATGCATCGGTTAACTGAGTATAGGCATCCACAGGGAATTTGGCGTCGATGGGTAAATAGAGGGGTTCTTCCCCGTCACCCGGTAAACGGATAGCAAATTCCACCACATTGGCGCTTCCCTTTTTCACCGCCACATTTTGCTCATACTGGTCGGGCGAGAACATCTGCTCCAGGATAGCTCCAAGCTGAATTTCCCCTAAAATACCACGGGTTTTTACATTGGAGAGCACTTTCTTTAAGTCCCCCACACCTGACGCCAGGGTTTTCATTTCCCCTAAGCCTTTATACACTTCTTCCAGCCGTTCTGATACCAACTGGAAGGATTTTCCGATACGGTCTTCTAAGGTTTTCTGCAGTTTTTCGTCCACGGTTTCCCGCATTTTTTCCAGTTTTTTATTGTTGTCTTCCTGCATATGGGTTAATTTGTTTTCCACCGTTTCACGAATCTGCTCCAGTTTCTTCTCATTGTTTAGTGAAAACTGATTCAAACGCTCTTCGGAAGATTTTAACCGTTCGGACACATCTTTCTGAAAGGATTCAAAACGGTTATTCAAATCTTTGATACGGTCATCCTGATGCTGGGAACTCTGTTTTTGGGATTCTGATAACATATCAGACATATTTTTCATCTGATTGATAAGTTCCATACGGAGATTGGAAAAATCATTCTGATTGTTTTTAGACACCAAAAGCACAATCAGAAGCACCAGAATCACCAAGGATAATGCCAATAAAATATATTCCATAAATCGCTTCTCCTTTCAAGGTTTTAGCGGTATTCTCTTTGGATAGAAGAATCAATAAACAAGGGATTACAATCCACTTTTACAAGATCCCCTGTGTGAAGCGTGCCGTCGTTTCTCACGATAGCACAATACATTCCCACACGTCCTAAAATTTCATATTTTCCCTGATATAAATACTGTTTTTTCCCGATGGAACGAAGGTCGGTAACCAGATAACGAAGCACATCGATGGGACGGTATGCATCGTTTAACTTGGTGGTGAAAAATCCGTCTTTATAACCAATTCCGATGACAGCAGTGTTGATATCTTCTTTTGCTTTGTAGGTATTTCCGTAAGCAACATTATCCCCTTTTTGTAAGGAGTTTACATCCAGCACTCGCACCTCAAGATAAGCAATCCGATTTAATTTTACGGGTGCTTTCATAGGAAGACGTCCCAAAAACGCGGAGCCAATCCGAACGGCATTGCGGTTTTTGTTGGGATATAACAATGCACCGCAGGAGTTGGCGCTATGGATAGTGAGTTTGGAAAACAAATCGGGATTTTGTGCTTTTACTTTGTCTAAAATCACATCAAAACGCTCGTCCTGCATTTTAGTGATTTGATATTTGGGTTCAAAGGAACAGGAATAATGGGTAAAAACCCCTGTAATATTCACGGTTTTTCCGTGTTTTTCGAAAGCGGACAGAATGGCTTTTTCATCCCGATAGGAAAAACCGAATCTTCCAAATCCTGTGTCCACTTTAATATGAACCGAGGGTGCAAGTTCCGTTTCTTTGGAAACTTTTGCAATGAGTTCCAAGTGAGCAGTTGCTCCCACGGTTAAGGTAACCCCTTTTTGCAATAACTCTTTCACAATATCGGGATTGTTTTCAGGAGTTAACAGTAAAACAGTTGCATCCGAAAAATCCTCGTCACTTTTTAGGGCAATGGCTTCCATAGATTCCGACACTGCAAAATGGGTAATCCCCTGTTTTAACAAAAAGCGAGCATAAGGAAGCAACGATAACCCGTAGCCATCCCCTTTTACCACTGCAAAAATGGTATTATCCTTACAGAATGTTTGGATATTTTGAATATTTTCCGCTAATTTATCGGTTTCAATAATCAGTTTTTTCATATTATTATCCTCTGTTATGACAGACACTGTTACATTGATAACGGTTGGCACCGCAACCTGCACACTTGTCCTGACAGTTGGGGGTGGTAAGTGCTTCTTTGGCGGTTAACAGTTCCCGTTTGAAAAATTCTTTGGTCACGCCACAGAAGGTAACATCCCAGGGAAGAACCTCGTCCAAAGAGCGTTCTCGTTCGCTATAGAATTTCATATCTATCCCCGCATTTTCAAATGCTTTTTGCCAGGTTTCATAGGAAAAATATTCGTTCCAGCCATCCAGCTTACAACCGAGCTTGTGTGCCTCTAAGATAACCTTTCCTAATTTTCTGTCACCACGGGCAAACACAGCCTCTAACACGGAAGTTTCCGCATCGTGCCAATTTAAGCGGATATTTTTGGAACGCAAGTTTTCCTTAAGCAGATTCTGCTTATGCAAAATAGTTTCAAAAGAATCCTGAGGTGCCCACTGAAAGGGGGTGTGGGGCTTGGGAACAAAAGTGGAAACCGACACGGTGATACCGAAACGTTTGCCACGTTTTTCCTTGGGAACACTGTAATAAATAGATTCAATTTTTTTCACCAACTCGCAGATGCCTAAAACGTCTTCATCCGTTTCAAAAGGCAGACCAATCATAAAATAGAGTTTTACGGTAGACCAACCGTTTTCGTAGGCAAACTGCATGGTGTTTAAAATGGTTTCTTCAGAAATGTTTTTATTGATAATGTCTCTCATTCTCTGAGTTCCCGCTTCGGGAGCAAAGGTGAGAGAACTTTTTCGCACTTCAGATAAGCTTTCCAGCGCTTCTTCATGGAAATTGTCAATACGAAGAGACGGGAGCGCCAAGTTAATCATATTTTCTTTGGTAAAGGTGTTGAGTTTTCCTTTTAAATCCTTAAGTTGTAAATAGTCACTGGTGGACAAAGAAGAAAGAGAAATTTCTTCGTAACCTGTATTACAAAAAGAAAGCTTAGCAATTTCAGATAACTTGTCCGCATCTTTTTCCCGTTTGGGACGGTAGATGTAACCCGCCTGACAGAACCGGCAACCTCTCATACATCCACGCATCACTTCTAAGGTGATTCTATCGTGCACTGCTTCCACAAAAGGAACAACCAATTTCGTGGGAAAAATAGCGTCGGACAGATTCTCAATTACTGTTTTTTCCACGGTTTTGGAAATGGATTTCACGGTGCCATCTTCATTGTAGGTAACATCCACCAAAGAAGGAACATAAACGCCCTGAAGTTCGGACAGTTCTTTTAAAATGTCTGCTTTGGATGTGCCATTTTTCTTGCCTTTTAACACAATGTCAGACACTTTTACAATCACATCTTCCCCTTCGCCAATCATAAAGAAATCAATAAAATCGGCTAAGGGTTCGGGGTTAAATGCACAGGGACCGCCTGCACAAACCAAGGGATAAGTATCATCTCTATCCTTTGCTAGAACCGGAATCTCAGCTAAAGACAGCATAGATAAAATGGAGGAATAAGAAAGTTCATACTGTAAGGTAAACCCAATTATATCGTGGTCTTTTAAGGGCATTTTGCTTTCTAAAGAATAGAGCGAAATTTCCTTTTTGCGAAGTTTGTCTTCCATATCTTGCGCCACCATAAAGGCGCGTTCCGCCCAAATATCGTCCCGACGGTTTAAGATATCATATAAAATTTTGATGCCAAGATGAGACATCCCGATTTCATATAAATCAGGAAAACAGAAGGTAAAATGCAAATCGGTGTTGTCCCAATCTTTTACCACGCTGTTAAATTCTCCACCTGCGTAGCGGGCAGGTTTTTCCACCTCGCATAAAATTTCGTCCAGACGTTTCTGTAAGTTTTCTGTTGCCATTTATAAATCCCCTTGTAAGATATGGTTTTCTTGGATAAATTCTTTCATTTTTTCCAAAGCGATGGTAGCGATTTTTTCGTATCGCTCCTGCTTGGATTTAATTCGTTCGTTTAACTTCGGTAAAATGCCGAAGTTCATATTCATCGGTTGGAAATTTCCGATGGTTTCGTCGGTAATATAAGCCAAAAGTGAGCCAAGTGCCGTTTCTTTCGGGAACACAATCGGCTCCTCTTCGTGAATGTATAAGAAGGCGTTGATTCCTGCCAAAAAGCCGGATGCCATAGATTCTACATACCCTTCCACTCCGGTCATCTGTCCTGCCAAAAACAGGTTTGGATGCCGTTTTAACTGATTGGTGGGTAACAGATTTTTGGGAGCATTGATATAAGTATTTCGGTGCATCACCCCATAGCGCAGAAATTCTGCATGTTCTAATCCCGGAATCATAGAGAACACTCTTTTTTGCTCAGGAAAAGTCAGATTGGTCTGAAATCCCACCAGATTATACATGGTATCTTCTGCATTTTCCTGACGAAGCTGCACCACCGCGTGATATTCCTTACCTGTTACAGGGTCAGGCAATCCCACAGGTTTCATCGGACCAAAAAGCAAGGTTTTCTCCCCTCTTTTTGCCATTACTTCAATAGGCATGCATCCTTCAAACACTTTAATTTTCTTTTCTTCTTCCAAGTGCAAAGGAGCTAATTTTGCATTCATCAGTTCCTGATAAAAAGCGTCATACTGCTCTTTGGTAAAAGGACAGTTGATATAATCGTCAGTCCCTTTCCCGTAACGTGCCATTTTGTAACAAACCGACATATCAATACTGTCTTTTGCCACAACAGGCGCTGCAGCATCAAAAAAGTACAAACTTTCTTCGCCCAAAAGTTTGGCAATTTCTTGTGCTAAAGGTTCTGAAGTTAACGGTCCCGTTGCTAAAATACAAACACCATCGGGAATTTTGGTAATTTCTTCGGAAATCACCTCAATATTGGGATGATTTTTAATCACATCGGTAATATAACGGGAAAATTTGTCACGATCCACTGCCAAGGCATCCCCTGCAGGAACACGGGATAATTCTGCGCTTTCCATACACAGAGACCCAAGCATACGAAGCTCTTCTTTTAAGAGTCCGCAGGCATTGGAAATCCTGTTTCCCTTTAACGAATTGGAGCAGACAAGCTCTGCCAAATCGTCGCTATGATGAGCAGGTGACTTTTTATGAGGCTTCATTTCGTAAAGCTTCACGTTTCCGCCTAACTTAGCAATGGCATAAGCTGCTTCCACGCCTGCTAAGCCACCGCCCACAATATGAATGGTTTGATTCATAGTTTATTCCTTTTCAGATTTTTTCTGACCGGTTTTTTTTGTTGTTTTTGTTGTTTTGGTTGTTGTTTTTTTTGCAGTTTTTGTTGCTTTGGTTGTTTTGGTTGCTTTTTCGGTTTTAACCTTCGGCTTAGGTGCACTCAGTTCGCAAGCTTCATTGGAACAGTATTCCTTGCCGCCTCGCTGATATTTTTTCACAATCATATAGCTACCGCATTTTTCACAGGTTTTGCCTGTGGGTTTATCCCAGGATGCAAAATCACATTCGGGGTATTTTTCGCAACCATAGAAAATTTTGCCCGTACGGGATTTTCTTTCCAAAAGCTTATTGCCGCATTTGGGACAAGCAATATTTTCAATTTCCTTGATTAAAGGCTTGGTTGTTTTGCAGTCAGGATAATTGGGACAAGCCAAAAATTTTCCGAATTTACCGCTTTTAATCACCATATTGGCACCGCACTTATCACAAAGCACATCGGTCACCTCAGGGGTTTTCTCCACGGTTTCATCTGCCTGGGAAAGTTCTTTCTGGAAATCTTTGTAAAAAGCACCTAACACGTCTTTCCAATATTTGCCGGATTCAATTCCGTCCAGTTCTTCTTCCATGGTAGCAGTAAATTTTTCGTCTACAATATTAGCAAAGCTTTTTTTCATCACATCGGTCACTAATGTACCCAAAGAAGTGGGTTTTAACGCTTTGCCTTCTTTTTCGATGTACTCACGGCTTAACACGGTGAAAATGGTGGGTGCATAGGTAGACGGACGTCCGATTCCCTTTTCTTCCAACGCTTTAATCAAGCTTGCTTCAGTATAACGGGAAGGCGGAGTGGTAAAATTCTGTTTATCCTTTAATTTGGATAAGGTTAACGGGTCGCCATCTGCCACGGGGGGAATTTTTACTTTGTCGTCTTCTTCCTCATCGGGGGACAGATAGAATTTCATACAACCGTCAAAGGTCATATTTTGTGCAGAAGAACGGAAGTTATAGACCGCACTTTCCCCATTTGCTTCCACTTCCACGGTGATAACGTCAAACAACGCAGGTTTTAGCTGAGAAGATAAGAAACGGTTCCAGATGAGTTTATATAATTTGTACTGGTCGTTGGTTAAAGAACCTTTGATCTGGTCGGGTTCTAAATCGATGTAGGTGGGACGGATTGCTTCGTGGGCATCCTGAGTGTTGGCACCTTTTTTCTTATACACATTGGGTTTATCGGGATAATATTCTTTACCGATGTTGGCAATGGTGTATTCTTTTGCAGCTGCAATCGCATCCTGAGACACTCGTAAGCTGTCGGTTCTCATATAGGTGATTAAACCAAGCAGTCCTTTTCCTGCCACTTCAACCCCTTCGTACAGGGTCTGTGCCACAGACATGGTTTTACGGGAAGTAAAATTCAGTTTACGGGATGCATCCTGCTGCAAGGTACTGGTGCTGTACGGCGGAAATGCCTGCCGCTTTTTCACGGTTTTCTTCACGCTTTTTACGGTAATATCGGAGGATTTTAATTCATTTGCCACCATGGACGCCACTTCGGCATTTTTAATGTCAAATTTCTTGCCGTTTTTTCCATAGAAACGGGATACCAGTTTTTTCTTATCTTTTGTTAAAAATTCAGCATCCAAAGTCCAGTATTCTTCGGGGACGAAACGGTTAATTTCATCCTCACGGTCACAAATCATACGAACGGTAACAGACTGCACACGACCTGCGGATAACCCTTTTCTGATTTTTTTCCAAAGGAACGGGCTCAATTTGTAACCCACAATTCTATCTAAAACACGTCGTGCCTGCTGAGCATCCACCAAGTCTAAATCAATGGCACGAGGAGCTTTCATCGCTTCGGTAACAGCGGTTTTGGTAATTTCATTAAAGGTTACACGGCACGGGTCTTTTTCGTCGATATTTAATAAAGTGGCAATATGCCAGCTGATTGCTTCCCCTTCACGGTCAGGGTCAGTCGCTAAATAAACACGGTCTGCCTCTTTGGCAAGCTGACTGAGTTTTTTCACCAAATCTTTACGTTCGGGCATAATCTGATATTTGGGAGTAAAATTATTTTCAATATCCACCCCCATGGTTTTCTTGGGCAAATCTCTTAAATGCCCCATGGAGGCAATTACCTCATATTCACTGCCAAGATATTTTTCAATGGTTTTCGCCTTGGCAGGGGATTCTACAATAATTAAGTTCTGTGCCATTGGATTCATTCTCCTTTTTGTTACTAAAGCTTCAATGCATAGGAATTGCCCGGTACCATATAGACAATATCGTTCAGCATTAAGATGGTCAAAATACCGTTCACTTTGCCTGCAGGCATACCGGTTTTTCTGACAATTTCATCAATATATTTCGGTTTGTGGGAAAGTTCTGCAACAACCAGCTTTTGGTCATCGGTAAGATTTTTAAGAAATTCTAAGTACTTTTCGTGAGGAACGGTGTGTTTCTTCGCTTCCTGATACAAATACTCAGGGAAACGATCCACATAACGCTCCACAATATCGGAGGGGCAAATTGCCATCAATGCAAATTCTTTTAACAACTGATTGGTTCCACGACTGTTTTCCGCATAGATGTTGTTGGGAATGGCGAACACGTCTTTTCCCTGGTTGTTGGCATGGTCTGCCGTATACAAAGAACCGCTGTCTAAATCCCCTTCTACCACCAGTGTGCCCATTGTGAGAGCACTGATGATACGGTTTCTTTGCGGGAATGCATAGTGAGTAGCCTTTGTTCCGGGCGGATACTCACTTAACACTGCACCATAATCCACAATATATTCATACAACTCACGATTCACTTTCGGATAAATCACATCCACCCCTGTGCCCAATACCGCCACGGTGGGTTTTCCTGCTTTTAAAGCACCCAAATGCGCCTGAGCATCGCACCCGTCTGCCATACCGCTCACTACCAGAAGTCCGCTTTTTGCCAGATCTTTTGCAAAATCAAAGGCAGTGCGTCTTCCGTATTCGGTTAAATAACGGGTACCAACTACCGCAAAGGCAGGAATTTTATCATAATCAAAGTGCTTCCCTTTTTCATAAAGAACCATGGGCGGTGCATAAATCACCGACAAACAATCAGGATAATCTTCATCGCCAAAGCAGTACACAGAAATCCGTTTCTCCTTGCAGGTTTCAATCACGGAATATGCATACTCCAAATTTTTATTGTAAAGCATAGATTTTTGCTTTTTATTTAAAAACTGAATATGCTCAATTTCATCCGAAGTTAAATCAAACACCGCTCTGGGAGAACCAAATTGCATTACCAACTGTTTCGTGCACTGATTTCCGTATCCCAGCATTTGATTCATCCAGATAGCGTATGGTGCATTATCTGATATTTTCATTTCGAAAGATATCTCCTTTTTACTGATTAGATTCGTTGTGATTGGTTTCTTCAGTTAATTTTTCAGCGTCCTTGCAAACTGTCTGCAAAGAAAAGGTTGCGGGTTTTCGGAAGAAATACACAAGCATTGCAACACCAATTACCGCAGTGACCAGTCCTACTACCTGAGAAATGCGGAGAGTCCCCCAGTATAAACTGTCCATACGAAGACCTTCAATGAAGAATCTGCCGATACCATACCAGGTAAGATACAAGAAGAATACCTGTCCATGATGTTTTTTGTGTTTATGGAACAATCCTAAAAGAACTGCTCCCACAAGGTTCCAAACCGATTCATACAGGAAGGTGGGGTGCACAGCCACATTCGCACCGAATAACGACATTTCTCTTTGGATTTGGTCACTGGTCATGGCAAACAGAGAATTGGTTACCGAACCGTAGGCTTCCTCATTCACAAAGTTACCCCATCTGCCCACTGACTGCCCTACGATTAAGCCAAAGGCACCCATATCAAACAACTGCAAAACAGGGATTTTTTTCACTCTGGCATATATGTAGGTGGAGATTGCCGCTCCGATGATTCCACCGTAAATGGCAAGACCGCCCTCCCAGATGTGAAAAACAGATCCAAGATTGTTCTGAAAAACAGAAAAATTAAAAATCACGTAATATAATCTTGCAAAAATCAATGCAGTGGGAAGTCCCCAAAGCAACACATCATACAAACAGTCAACATCTAATTTTTCCCGTTTGGCAAAAATGGACGCATATAAAAACCCTAAAATCACGCCGGTTAAGATAATCAGTGCATACCAATGCACTTGAATGGCTCCGATGCTAAATGCAATTTTATTCACCTGAAATGATAATCCAAGATTTGGAAACGTTACCGTGTTCATAGTATATTTACTCCTTTATCATTGCATGTTATTTTAAAACAGGATGCATTTCGGAAACAGCATAATGTTCACTGAAAATTTCTTTCATGCGGGAAAGCAAACTTTCTTCTGTGATAGTGGGGTAGATTTCCAAGAAATCAAAAGCACCGATGCCGTAAAAATAATTGGAAGAAAAGTTGTTGGCAACCGATTCCAAAGAATCGTATGCACGAATTTGTCTGCCCAGTGACGCCTTTTTATAGCGATCCACATCTGCCTTTAAAAAGCCTTCCTGCTTCGCTTTTTCAATGCCTTTTAAGATGGCTTCGCAGGTAGCGTCAATATTGCTTGCTTCCCCGTTTAACAAGGTTGCATAATAATGGTCACCGTTTAAGCAGTCAAAGCCAAAGGTATCGTTGATAAGACCCTTCTGATACAGTTCGTTGTATAACGGAGCAGACTGTGAAAAGAGCATTTTTAAAATCAGACCTGTTTCCATGGTCTTTTTGAGCAGTTCCTTTCCCAAAAGACCCACGTGATTTTCTTTAAACCCCAAAATAAAGCTGGGTTTGGAAACACTCATCTCTTTTCGGATTGTTTTCTGATGAACGCATTCCGGTTCCGAATAAGAGGTTCTCTCCACCAAAAAAGGTGTTTCTCTTTTCTTCACGTTTTTGTCCACCAGCTTTGCAACATCCTCCAAATTCACATCCCCTGCCACAAAAAGCACCATATTTTCGGGATGATAGAAGGTGTTATAAATCTGATAGAGTAAATCTTTATCAATCTGTGCAATAGATTCCACTGTACCCGCGATATCGTTTCTCACAGGATTATTGTGATAAAGAGCCTCTAATGCATTATTAAAAAGTCTCCATTCGGGGTCATCATCATACATTTTGATTTCCTGAGCGATAATTCCCTGCTCTTTTGCCACATTTTCCACGGTGAAATACGGGTCATTCACATAGGACAGCAAAATGTCTAAGTTTTCATTAAAATGGTCACTGCAGGAAAACAGATACCCTGTCATATCGTGAGAGGTGAATGCATTGGCATTACCTCCGGTTTTGGAAAATAAATCAAAAGCATTTCCACCACCGGGTAATTCAAAGAGTTTATGCTCTAAAAAGTGAGCAATCCCCATAGGGTCATTCACCAATTTCCCGCCTACGGTGTAGGAGGTATCAATGGAACCGTATTTTACGGAATAAATCGCATATTTTTTAGAAAATCCTTTTTTGGGAAGCACGAATACGTCCAGACCGCTTTCGTGAGTACCAAAATACAGCGTTTCTCCTAATCGTTCTTCTACATGTTTTTGAAACTGCAAGCTGATTCCTCCTTTCTTAAGACAGATAATATTCAGTCTGCAAAGTGATATTCTGCGCCACTCTTACTAAATCTTCTTTGGTGAGCGCTTCAATTTTTTCGATATATTCTTCGGGAGAAAGGACTCTGCCCGCTAAAATACCTGTCATATAAAAATCGGCAATATTATGCTGATTGTCGGCTGTTTGTTTTAAAATGCCCACAATAAACTTTTTGGAGAAAGCAATTTCTTCCTCTGTGATTTCGCCTTTTTTGCACAGATTTAACTGCTCTAAAATAGCGTCATATGCCTTTTTGAAGTTTTCTTTATCGGTACCGATGCCCACCTGCATCGTGCCTTTTAACCGATTCAGGCGGGAATACACATAGTAGCAAAGAGACATCTTTTCACGCACATTCATAAAGAGCTTGGAATGAGGACCGGAACCGAACACGCTGTTTAACAGGTTTAGGGCATAATAGTCTTCCTCTTCGGGAGCAATCCCGGTGGAAAATCCCAACGCAAATTTGCCCTGCACCAAATCCTGATTTTCTTCCACTTTTTTGGGTACAGACAGATTTCTCTGATAAATGGTATTTTGGGGAAGAGATTTTCTTTTCTCTTCCAAAAGCACAGAAAAAGCGTCCATAAAACGGTTTTCGTCCAGATTACCTGAAATGAAAATCATCAAGGGAGCTGTTTTTAAAATGTCACAATAAGCGTCGTATAAATCCTTAGCGGAAATGTTTGCCAAATCTGCCACTTTGCCGTATTCATACAGACTATAACTGTCGCCCTCAAACATTTCTTCCACCAGACGAAGGGTGGTATATTCTCTTTTATCGTTGATGATGCCGTTGATATAGTCGGTTAAGTTTTCTTTTTCACGGTTCACAAATTCTTCGCAGAATCCGCCGTCTTTCACCAACGGATTGGTGAGCATTTCTTTCATAAATGCCAACGAGTTTTCCAGTTGTTCGCCATCGGAATATTCGGGACGCAAAAATTCAAACACGAAGCTTAACATATGCATATCGCCACGCTTTGCCACACGGCATTCAAACACGCCACCGTATAATTCCTGCAAACGCTTGTTTACTGACAGCATATCGGGATAGTTTTTGCTGCCCAGCTTCAAAAGAAAGGGAAACAGCGCATTTTTGGTAACGCTATCTTCGGTAAGCTCGGTGAAAAAGTTGAAAGTTACGGAAAAGGTTTTAAATTTATCCGCAGGTAAGATAAAAATATCTGCATTTTTCTGAATCTTTTTGATAGATTCCTTTGTTTTGATCATCGGTATTCCTCCTCAATGCTGATGTAGGGAATGGCATTTAAGGTACTGTCGGAAAACAGTTCTTTTTCGTATTTAAAATAAGCAAAACTGCCAATCATAGCGGCATTATCACCACATAAGGAAATATGGGGACAAACGGTTTTTAAGCCCAGTTTTTCTCCACGGGCAAAAAATTCTTTTCGAAGGAAAGAATTGGCACTCACACCGCCTGCCATACAAACGTTTTTGATACCTTTTTCTTTTGCCAGTTTAAAAAACGGATCCAAAAGCATTTTGGTCACGGTTTTGG
>JAFYVF010000034.1 GCA_017549265.1 Clostridia bacterium | reverse complement strand
GCGCACGATCCGGAGTGTAATGAATCAAATATGTGCGACCCCGAAGACGAACTATGGCTTGATCATTTTTATTCCCGTATTATGAATCAAACGGATCCACTCGCCAAGTACCATCAAACCCGTTCCAAAACAAAAGCTTCGCCTGTGCATACCCATAGTATCCCATCAGACATCAATCATGATAAATCCATTTCTAAGCCCAAACAACATTATTGGGGAATCGTATGCTACGTGATTATCGTGTTGATATTCTTCATTTGGCTTTTAAATCGATAAGATAAAACGGATGTAACACTCTTATGTTACATCCGTTTTTATTTAACTGCTTATTCGATTCTTCTATTCCACACCGTAAGGCCAATCGTTGATACCGCCAAATTCTTTTACGTTGGTATAGCCTAGCTTTACAAGGCTTTCGGACGCAATTTTGCTGCGACGTCCCGAACGGCAATAGACTAAAATCAGTTGGTCAGGGTCGGGTAACATTGCTTCCGCTTTGGCGTTGATTTGGGTATAGGGAATCAGAATGGCACCGGGAATATGTCCCCCGTCAAATTCGTCCTGTTCTCTTACGTCTAAAATGATATAATCCGATTCAGTTTCCATCAGTTCTTTTGCTTTTTGGGGTGTGATTTGTTCGTACATAATGCTTTCTCCTTGTTCGTTGACAGTGTCACCTGTATGATTGGTGCAAGCGGTGATGGCTATACAAAATATTGCTATCCATAAAATACATAATTTTTTCATCCAAATCACCTACTTCAAATGATATTGAGGCATTGTTTCGTGATTACGGCACTCATGCTTTTCGTAGTAACCAATGAGGTTTCCCTCATGATCCCGAAGTGCCACCATATACACATCTTTATTTTTCTTGGGGTCATGATAGGTAAATACAAGGTTATTCTCCCCACTCTTTAAAAACCAGTCCAGCACCTGATCTATCTTTCGATTGGATTCTTGGTTATGGCAATCCTTTAAACTTTGCCCCGTTAAATCTCTGTGATACTGGCGAATTGCTGCAGGATTCATATACACAATCACAGACTGCATATCGCAGACAACAATGGGAGCTGTATCCTGCTCGATAATACTTTTAAACATTTGATGTAACATAAGTTTCTCCAAAAAATTACTTTTTTAGTTCAAATAAACCGTGTTCGTTACAATAGTAATAAAATTTTCCGCCACGCATCACGGGAAACCGCAGTGCTCCGTCCTGCTCAGGATAAAGTTTTACGGTGAGCACTCTGTCAAAGCGAACATAAGAAACAAAAGAAATATAATGGTCTTTTTGCATCGGATGGGAGAAGGTGATATAATATTCATCCTCCACCATATCAAACTGCAACTGATGAGAATCGTCGGGAACTTTAGGAGACAGGGGTGAAAGTTTTCGTCCGCAACAGAATATTTCGGTATTCATTGTGCCACCCATATCGGTCATCAGATTCCCACAGATATCACACACATAAAACCCTGTCTTCTTCACATTTGCTGCCTCCGCTTTTCTTTTTGGCATTTCGCCTTCCAACAACTTTTTCACGTCCACACGAAAAATTTCAGAAAGTGCAGACAAACAACTCACATCCGGGAACCCTTGTCCCCTCTCCCATTTGGAAACGGTTTTAGGGGAAATGTCCAGCTTTTCTGCCACCTGTTTTTGGGTAAAGCCCTGTTCCCGACGGAGTGCGGCAATCAAGTTGCCTGTTTTTGATAAATTCATTTCTGTCACCTCTTGGTACTTATTGTAACAGAGAATCCCAAAAGATGCAATCCACCATCCGTTTACTTTTCGATATACTGAAAATCGGATAACGGAATATAATCAGACAAAGGCAGAATTCTTAATGTCAGTTCTTCTTCTAACTCATAAAATTCATCCAATGTGATGGAGAGTGCATTGGATGATGCCACATCAAAATTACCGGTTGTGTTGTGGAATACGCCGATATTCTCAAAATCGCCGTCCACTTCGTGGGTAAAATAATAATCGGTGCAATCCCACTGGTTTTCTTCGTTTAAAGCATATTCTCCGAAAATGCTGTAGGCAGCTCCTTCAGAACCGAAATAAGCAAGGTGGCCGTCAGTCAACAAAGAATACATATTTCTGCCACTTGCAGAAAGGATTTTCACGGGCTCTCCTTCTTTAGCGGTGTAAACCAAATAAATCTGATTCTGCAAAAAAACGTCTCCTTCTTCTAAGGAAACACCCACCAACAGCTCTGGAGTACCGTCTTGGTTTAAATCCTCATACTGGTATCCAAGCAAGTTTTCTGCCTCTTCCCCATAGATTTGACCAAACTCATAAATACCTTCCATTCCTTCGGGAATTTCAGCGTCTTGAGAAAGTGCAAGTACTTGTTCTACCCGGTTCAGCGCTTTGTCATAAATGGTAAAATCAAACGGCTCTGCCGTTTCCTCCTGAGCCTGTTCCTGCTTCACGCAACCTGCAAACAACACGCAAACCATCAACAAACAAGATAATACTACTGCGAATTTTTTCATAGAAAGCACCTTCTTTCGTTGAGCTGACCAATACTATTGTACTTGATCGTTTTCGTCAAAAATATCGCCACATTCCGGACAGAACTTAGGCGGATTCTTAGGATCTTCAGGCATCCAGCCACATTTATCACACCGATAAAGAGGAGCATCGACAGGCTTTTTTGCGCCACATTCCGGACAGAATTTCCCCTGATTCAATGCACCGCAAGCACAAGTCCAGCCGACAGTAGCCGCAGGTTTCGCTGCACCGCAATTCTGACAGAATTTTCCGCTATTTTGGGTTCCACACACACATTTCCAACTATCAGTTGCAGGAGCAGCTCCGGCAACAGGCTGATTTACCATAGTATCCTGGCTGTTTCCGCCCTGGAAAAAGCCTGCCATGGAACCTGCCACATTGGTTGCCATACCCATTCCCATAAATCCCATTGCAGCACCTGCTTCGTTTGCTGCAGCAGTAGTCATTGCCTGAGCGGTGGCACCCATCATATGTCCTCTTGCCATATTGGCATCTCTGCCCATGGCAGTGGAACGCTGATATTCTATAATTCTTGCTTCGTCTTCCTCAGTTGCATTCACCCCGGAAACCCCGAATTCCACAATTTCGATGCCACGTCTGTCTCTCCATTTTGCGGAAAGAAGCTCGTTTAATTCATCTGCCAGTTGCATGGTATAAGCAGGGATTGCCGCATAGTAGATGTTGTTCTGCGAAATCCTAAACATTGCAGGATTCAAAGCGGTAAGTAATTCAGATTTCAACTGACCGTCTATTTCACCGCGGGTATATGCATAGTCCACATTAGCACAAACATTGGTATAAAACAGAAGCGGATTGGTAATCCGATAGGAATACTCCCCGTGGCAACGGATTTTAATATCCAACGGAAATCCGATTGCCTGATCCATAATCCGAAACGGAATGGGGGACGGTGTGCCGTATTTATTTCCCATAATTTCCTTAGTGTTAAAGAAATACACTCTCTGGTCTTTTGCAGGTTCACCGCCAAAGGCAAAACGCTTGCCGATTTCGGAAAACGTTTGTTTCAGATTTGCGCCCAATTTTCCGTAAAAAATGCTGGGTTCAGTCTGATTATCATACACAAATTCACCGGGTTCCGCACAAACATCCACCACTTTGCCCGATTCCACAATCATCATGCACTGACCTTCGTTCACGTTGATGATGGAACCGTTGGTAATGATATTGTCAGTCCCCTTTTTATTGGAAGAACGGTTTCCCGCTCTTTTCACGCCTTTTACCACTAAGGTATCTGCGTCCATGCTTTCACAATAGAAATAATCACGCCATTGGTCTGCCAAAACGCCACCAACAGCGCCAAAACCTGCTTTTAATAAACCCATATATCATTTACTCCTTTCAATTAACAAATGATTCTTTCATAACACTGATATGACAGTCTGCCGCCATATCAAGATACAGCGGCAGATACAATCATGTTTTAGTTTTCTTTTTTCAAATCCATCGTAATTCCCAAATCCCAAAGGTTTTCAATATGGAGAATGTTTGTCCCCCTCAGTTCTGCGATAAACTGAAGTTCTTCAGGATTCGTAATAACCAACTGCCCATCCTTCACTTCGTATTCGGCAGGCATTTCTTCTCCGGCGACGCTGATGGTTGCTTGACCGTCTTTCTGCACAACCAGTACAAAGGATGCTGCCTCTTCCGAAGACATTTTGCTATCGTCATCACTGCCGCGTACACCAACCCATGTGCCTACAACAAGTTCCTGGGTTTCTTCGCCGATTTTTTCTTCGGTTTTTTCTTCGGTTTGTACGGTGGTTTCTTCGTCGGTTTCTTCGATTATTATCGGTGTGTTGTCTACGTTGGGATTTTCATACAAATCCTTAGGCGGGTTATCCACATCCGTTCCCGGTAATCCGCTATCGCATCCTACCACGGTAAGTACCATCATAATTGCCATCAGAAGTGCTAATAAATGTTTCATGTGCATTTCTCCTTTGAATTACTGCTTTTGATATGCCTATAAATTTTAACCTTTGGGTAATTCCACACGAAGCTCGGTAAAAATCATTCTGGCAACGATTGCAGCTGCTTCACTTCGTTTAATGGGGTCATTCGGATGAAAACTCATTGTTTCATCTCCTACTGCCACACCACGGTCATACAGTTCCAAAATTTCAATGGAAAACGGTGTGGTTTCATCCACATCGGGAATATCTGTAATCGGCACTGCATTGGGATAGTAGTTACCGGAATCTGCACGACAGAATAAATATGCCATCTGTGCACGGGTAATGGGTGCATTCCAGTCAAACATCAAACCTTCTTCAATCACACCATAGTTGTAGCAATAATCCACATAGGGAACATACCAGGCATCCGATTCCGGCTTGGAAATGGTATTGCCATTCATCATTGCAGACACGCTTGCTGCAATTTTCGCAGCTTCAGCACATGTCATAGTGGCATTGGGATCAAAAATTTCAGTACCTTTCCCGTTGATGATACCCACATTGTACGTCACATCCACATACTGGCTGAACCAATCGGTGTGAGACACGTCGGTAAACGGATGTCCCCAAATACCGGGATAAACAATTTCGCTGTATTCACATTGGGTACAACTTCTCACAGGAATTTTGTAGTCACCACGTTGCTCTACCGTTTCTTCAGTTTCCGCATGGAGCACTTCCACCGAAAACTCCCAGTCCCCTTTTGCCTCGGCGAAGGCATGATAAAATGCCTCAAAATCTGCGGTACAATAAATGTATGCAGTCACATACGGGGTATTATAAAACGCTTTTTCGCCAAATTTCGGAACAGTGCCTTCCATGGAAAAGTACAAAGAGCTCAGATTCTGACAATTCATAAAAGCACAGTCACCAATTTCGCTAACAGATGCCGGAATATCCACACCAATCACATTAGAGCCTTCAAAAGCGCTGGTGCCGATGGTTTTTACACCATTTTCCATATACACGGAATCCAGCCCTAAATCATAAAAGGCCTTCTCTCCGATAGATGTTACTTTCACACCGTCAATCTCGGTGGATATATATACAAAGCTATCACCGTAATAAGCAGTAATTTCGCCGTCTTCTGTGATATCAAAATCAGTTCCAACAGCCTTCGCATCCGCAAATACAGCACTTCCTGCAATCACAAGAAACATCGCTGCCAATAACAGAGAAAGAATTTTTTTCATAGTCAAAACGCCTCCTTATGTGAAATAAAAAGAGAAAATGCTATCATATCAAATCAAACCGTGAAATTGGGAAATCTGCCACCGTTTGATACGGTGGCAGATTGCAATACATCATTTGTTACTAATTATAATTCAACTTTTGCGCAGGTAAAGTAATATCCATTTTCTTCTGCATCATAGTAGTCAACTTTCATTTCACCGTCTTCGGTGATTTCAAAGCTGATATCCAACTCGATATCAGCCAACCAACCAAATCCGTCATAATACTCATAGGATTCACCGGGATATAAATCCTCGCCAATCATAACGTCTACAGTATCCTCATCAAGGAACGTTAAAACCATAGCATCTGCGGGAATTTCATCAGAAACATCTTCATCAATTGCATTTAAAACCTGATAAGAACCCCATACACCCAGCAATTCACTACCATCATCTTCTTCAAGGTCTTCTTCGGGATCAGTCAAAAAGGTGCCTTCAGGAATTTCTCCATCCTTTGCAAAGAAGATATTGGTATTCATATCTAAAAGATTTTCCACATAGAGCACACCATCAGCCAAAATCGCCTCATTGGTGATGTCCAGGTTCGATTCGGTAATGGTTAAGGTGTCACCTTCTGCAACACCGCTCATTTTAAATTCGCTAACTTCGGTGGTAAGAGTTACTGTGCCGTCTGCCTGCACATTTAACACGTAATTTGCTACTTGTTCGGGAAGCAGCTCCACATCATAAGCTTCACCCAAGAAGCCAACCCATGTGCCAACAAATTTTTCATCCAGGGTTACACTTGCCGAAGCGCCTTCTTCTTTTTTACTGCAAGCTGCCATAGATAATACCATCAGAACTGCTAACAGTAATGCAACTAATTTTTTCATGTTTTTTCTCCTTTTTTGTGACTTTTATTATAACATATTTTTTTTGCAAAATCAATTAGTTTTTCAAAATTTATTGAAAACCTATGCATTTACTTGTAAGTGAAAATCGGAAAAATCCGCTTGCATCAAGAGAAGCATCTCCTTTGCCAACTATCATGTAATGGTTTTTCTTTTTTCCTTACGTTACTATGAAAGCTTTTTTGTAAATTTACTCTACCTTTTCTAACTTGGAAGAGGCAGCTGACAACAGAACCCACTGCCCGTTAATTTCACAAAATGTAACGGTAAGATATCCCTCGGGTGCATCGGACGGTCGCCAGGTATAAATTCTCTGCCCAAAGTCTGCCCGATACTGAAATTCAGTGGCGTCCACCCCGATATAATCTTTAATATCCGCATAGGTTCTTCCTTTGGCATCCTGGATGGTAAAAATATGAATTCCTTCCAGATAATCCTCTGCAGTTTTTCTTAAAATGTCTGCCGTGGCAAGTTCCTCGCTCATGGGTTGAATTCCTTCTCCCATCAGATCAATTCCGTAGGACTCCCCTTCCACCTCAGGATTTCCCATGCTGACTTCATCTTTGTTCGCACAACCTGCAAAAGACAGCATCATGCCCAACATTAAAAAAATGCAAATGATTTGTTTCATAACGCTCACCTTTTTCCTTAGAATGAACCGCTTCTGCTGCTACGACTTCCTCCCGAAGAACCGGAAGTATTGGTGGTTGCTTTTTTTACCTTGGTGATACGGCTATATAAGAAAATATCCTGCGCCATATCCAGATGATAGCTACCCGGCTTTTCGTAATTTGCAGCATAATCGTTGGCTACCGCCGTGTTCATTTTGGCAAGCTTCATTTTCATCAGAATATAAGCAATCAGAAACGGCAATACCACAGCACACCCGATGACAATCGCCACGTAACCCCAATCGGTTTCTTTGTAAGGATGTCCGTCCTTTGCCATACCGATTAACTCATCGGCAAGACGGATATAGGTTTTGATTGCCTCATAGTAATTTCCATCTTTTAAGTGGGGTTCCACTTCCCGTTTTAAGTACGCAATGGCATCATCATTAAAGGCGGTGTTTCCAAAACCGTGAGGATAGAAACAATACTCCCGTTCGTTAACGGAAATATAAAATAAAATCCCGTCAGTACCGCTTCCGTTACCATAGCCATGACCATACTCAGCATACCAGTCTTCTGCAGAGGATTCAACATCATAACTGTAAAAGCCCTCATCAATCACTGCCAGGATGGTCATATCATACTCATCTTGGAGTGTGAAAAGAGATTCACAAAGTTCTCCTTCCTGATCTATACTGAGAACCCCCGCCATATCCGTCACATTAGGAATCTCCAGAGCAGAAACGGAAGACATACTCAAGGTGAGGCAAAAGAATAAAACAAATAACGCAGATAAAACTCGTTTCATACACTCACCCCCTTACAACACTAACAGCAAAGCTGCCGCAGCTGCGGACACCACTGCCGAAATTGCTGTAACCTTCCAGAAATATTTCCACTTTTTCTTCTTATCCACAGGGTATTTCCCAACCACTTTTCCTGATTGCCCGTTAATGGCATACTGATACATCTGACCCTCATATTTCATATTGAGCATCCACACAGGCAACAGGGCGTAGCGGACTTTCCCGTTGGAAAAGCTCACGCTTGCCCGATCGGGAAACACACTCACATATCCTGCCGTGGTATGGTCAAATGCACGAATGGTGGAATTTTTCACTCGTTCATTGGCACGGGCGATGCTTTCTTCGTGAGAAACGTCATACTTATCCGCCAAATAGCCGGAAAGATACGCACTGTCAAACTCCACGGCAGCGTGATAATCAAAGGGTTCAACGGCTTCCATATAGGTGTCATCCGCCTTCTTGGAGCCGTCCACAGGTATATTGGCAAAACCCACTCCCCCCTGACGGAGCAGTTTATAAAAATCGGTTTTAGTGTAACGGTAATTGGAATCGCTCCAGGTGGTGATACGTTGAGCGTTAAATGTTAAAAAGGCGTCACAATCGCAGTCAAACATCCAAAAGGGTACATATACGCCTGCCATTTCTTCAATTTTTGTTCTCTCACGGAAACTGTCCGGTAAAAAGGGTGCTTTTTTGGTTGCTTCCAGAAATGCCTCCATTGCCGCCTTTTTATCCACACAAAAAGGAATGAGATAATCAGGACGAAGGGTTCCTTCAAACTGAGATTTTACCACAGTGGACTGTCCGCAATAGGGACAAACCGTTGCCCCTAACGTGTCATCGCCGGTAATCTCGGCCCCGCAGGACTGACAGGAATAGTTGGCTAAGTTTACCCCGCCTTCCGCCTCATAGCTTCTGGGCTCATAATTGCCCCAATCATATTTGGATTCTCTACAAGCACGCTCCATTCCTTCATTCATCTGATTGATCGCATCTACCGAAAACGAATTGTCGCAGGAATCACAATGCAGTTCTTCCCCTAAAAAAACCAGTGGTGCCCCACAACAGGGACATTGATAGCTGTTTATGGTATCCATCCGGATTCCTCCTGATATTTATATTTTCAAACAATCTGTCACATTTCGACCTTATAATACCATATTCTATGGTATTTGTCACCACACTGTTTCATTTTTTGGTGTGGGATTCCATATTTTTCAACGAAAAAGTGTGGGAAAAAGTGTGGGAATGTTATTGTAACACTTCAATATAGAAGCTGACGGGTCGAAAGCCGTCATTACAGGAAATCATCGCAGAATGAGGATTTTTCATCCAACCGTCATAAAAATTTCCACCGCCGTTGGCAAGCTCGGTCACAAAAAATTTCATGCTTTCCCAAGCACTTTCGCAAAGCCCTTCCGGCTTTTTGGCATCATAGGAGAAAAACACATCCCCTACTCGAATGTCGCAAGGATGCATCATGGGATTTTCATACTGTTCGATCAAATCCCGATACTCCGTTTGCCGAACCGCCGTAATTTTGCAAATCTTCATAAAAACAACTCCATATTTTTCGGAATGTCTTTTTCTACATTATATCTCAGTTTCCCCAAAAAAGCAAGGCATTTTCGCAAATTGAAAGGTTGACCCAAAAATCAGATATAAAAAAGAGGCGTAGTAATTACGCCTCTTTTCCATGCGGATGATTCTTACTGTTTGGTGAAAGTCATTTTAACGCCGGATTCTTCAATTACCAGGGCATTTCCTTCTAAGGTCAGGACTAAAGGACGTTCCTGCTCGGGAGCAACTAAAGTAACGGTATCACCTTCCTGGGTCCAAGTGCAAGCTGTGGTCGCTTCCCCCTCTGATACCGTACCGGTACCGTCTGCATTTAAAGTAACTGCCGTTTCAGGTGCGCCATCCATAGGAAGTGCTTCCCCGTTCATTTCTGCGCCGGTTAAGGTGTAAGTACCAGCAATTGCAGCTCCGCCTTTTTTGTCACAACCTACAACGGTAAACACCATCATAGCTGCCAATAACAACGCTAATAATTTTTTCATGTCTTTTTCCTCCAAATATTTTTCCTTTATCATACCACACCGCTTAAAAAAAGTCAAGTTTTTAAGAATGTGAAAACAAACAAAAAAGCGCAGTATCCGAGATACTACGCTTTTCCATCGCAAAATGCTTATTTAGAGAACACCATATAAATATCGTTCATATCATAAACCAGCTGACTGCCCTGAATTGTAAATACATCAGCAACACCGTTTACATCAACGAAACTGATCTGATCACCACTCTGAGTCCAGGTAAGATCCTGAGTTGCCATACCATTGTACATCTTTGCGGTACCGTCAGCAAATACGGTAAGAGTCATTTCAGGTGCGCCATCCAAGGGGACTTCCTCACCACTCATTGCCATGTCGGTTAAAGTGTACTGGCCAGTAATGTCAGAAGCAGGTGCGTCAGTAGCAGGTGCTCCGGAAGCAGGGGTTTCATTTTTGTCACAACCAACAACGGTAAATACCATCATAGCTGCTAACAAGATTGCTAATAATTTTTTCATGTCTTTTTTCCTCCAAATTGTTTTGGTTTTTTTATCTTTAGACATTATACACCTTTTTTCTAAAAAATGCAAGCTTTTTTTGGAATTTCATCCTCAAACACCAAAAATGCAAACCCGAACCCAATAAAGCAATCAAAGTTTACTTTCCAATATCCCTAAAATCTTGTTATATTCCCAATAAAAAAACGGAATGCATTTGCATTCCGTTTTTTATTGGTCGTCTCTTATTTAGAGAAAATCATTTTGATGCCGGATTCTTCCATTACCAGGTTGCCATCTTCTAAGGTCATGGTCATAACATCGCCTTCGTCAGAGGTCAGGATCAACTCGTTGCCTTCCAGAGCCCAGGTACCGGTTTCAGATTCGCCTTCGCTGGTCAGAGTAACAGTGCCGTCTGCATCTAAGATAATCCCCATTTCAGGAGCACCCATTTCTTCCGCAGACATAACCACGCCATCCATTTCTGCGCCGGACAGTTTGTAAGTACCGGTAATGTCAGCAGAAACTTCGTCAATTTCAGCAGGTGCTTCGGTTTCAACAGGTGCTTCGGTTTCAGCAGGAGTTGCGGTTTCAGCAGGTGCTTCGGTTTCAGTAGTTGCGGGTTTCTGTTCACAACCAACAACGGTGAATACCATCATTGCTGCTAACAGCATTGCTAATAATTTTTTCATGTCTTTTTCCTCCAAATTTTTGGTATTTGTTTTTTCAAACATAGCTATTATACGCTCTTTGTTTCAAAAAAGCAAGTCTTTTTTGAAAAAAATTTAAAAATAATACCCAAAACAATGCCAAATGGACTTTTTGGGGTAAAAAAAGAAGCGTAATTCTTACGCTTCTTTTTGTTCTGATGCATTGTTATTCGGGAAAATTTTTCCCCAAATCATCAGATTACCGCGAATTTCACTTGGAAATTATTCAGCAACTTCTTCGGTGGTTTCTTCGGTAACTTCTTCAGTAACTTCTTCAGTAGTTTCTTCGGTAACTTCTTCGGTAGTTTCTTCAGTAGTTTCTTCAGTAGTTTCTTCGGTAGTTTCTTCGGTAACTTCTTCAGTAACTTCTTCAGTAGTTTCTTCAGTAACTTCTTCAGTAGCTGCAGGTTTCTGTTCGCAACCAACAACGGTGAATACCATCATAGCTGCTAACAGCATTGCTAATAATTTTTTCATGTCTTTTTTCCTCCATCATTTTTTATATATTTTATTTTTTTCTCATTATACTCTCATTTTTCGCAAAAAGCAAGTATTTTGCCAAAAATCATCGTTTTGCAAAAAAACTGTAATACATTTGAAACAATGATTGAGAGTTGTTATCAGCCTGTTCATTTCAGACCATCTGATTGTTTGTTCACAAATTTTCACAAACCTCGCCCATTATACCGCACTTTTTTAAAAAAAGCAAGTCTTTTTTCTGAAAAATATGATTTTTGTGAAAACTGTAACATCTATAGTAAAAAAAACAGTTTTTTTTTACACTTTTCCCTATGAAAAATACCAAAACAAAGTGTTTTTTCCACATCATTGCTCTCGGCTATCAGCAAAATTTTCGTTGCACGATGTTAATATTCCCCATATTCTGAGCTGTTGCCGGATCCGTAATATCCACCATAAGGATTGGGGGTTTCGGAAATTACAACATTCTCTTCATAGTCAGAATCAACTTCATTGCCGTAATATCCGCCGTAAACGGAATTGTCGCCACCATCATCGTAACCGCTATATTCAGAATCATCACCGGATCCATAAAATCCGCCATAGGGATTGGGGGTGGCAACGTTTCCAATACCCACATTGGTAATTTCCTCAGAAGCGGGCGGAATGACCTCGCTGCTGTTTGGTGCAGCACTATCGGTAGGAATAGTGTCAGAAGGTGCTATGCTGTTGGGTTGGGAAGCATTGCAACCTGCTAACATAAACACCATCAGTGATGACACCAAAAGTGCTATCAATTTTTTCATATATTATCCTCCATACAACTCATTCTTCCACATTATACTCCTCATTTTGAAAAAAAGCAAGATTTTTCTGAATTTTTATCAAAATAATCAAACTGTAATGGATTGGATTGAGTTGACTTTTCGACCGACATTTCCTATTTTTTGCCGGTCACATGGCGTACAAATCCAAATACACAAACTAAAGCTAACACTGCTGCGATACATTTTTTCATTGGTTTCACCGTCCCTTGTTCGTTACTGTTTATCTATGAAGACGAAATTGCTGACAAAAAGTTCCATCTTCTTATAAAAAAATCCGAAGCATCCTTTTCGGTGCTTCGGACTTCTTCCATACGATTTAAAATTATTGTTTTGTAAAGACCAAAACAGTGGTGCCATCCGTTCCGGTAAGGGTATTTCCTTCCGCAGTCAATACAAGCGGGTCTGCGGGGCCATCTCCTACTGCAGTAAAGGTAACAGTGTTTCCTTCCTGAGCCCATTGAATCTGAATTTCTCCGCCACCGTTGGCGTAAGTACCCGTGTAATCTTCGTTTAAAGTGCAACTCAGTTGAGGAAGCATTTCCGCAGGAATTTCTTCGCCATTATCCGAACTGGAAGTCAAAACGTAAGTACCGGTAATGTCAGCAGAAGCTTCTTCAATTTCAGCAGGTGCTTCGGTTGCAACAGGTACTTCGCCGTCAGCAGGTGCTTTGGTTTCAGTTGTTGCAGGTTTCTGTTCGCAACCTACAACGGTGAATACCATCATTGCTGCTAACAGCATTGCTAATAATTTTTTCATGTCTTTTTTCCTCCTATTTTCAGGTTGCTTAGTGGCAACCATGATTTCCGCAAGAATGTCCACTGCAGGAATGCCCTTCCCCGTGATGGTTGCAAGTTACGTTGGGATTATAGGATAATGTTTCTGCTAAATAAGCTTGTACCGCTTTGTCACAATCTCCCTTCACGCCACCAAAGAAACGAATTCCTGCATTGGTGAGTGCATTCTGTGCACCGCCACCGATTCCTCCGCAAATTACAACAGTAACACCCTGAGCCTTCAAAAAGCCGGAAAGAGCTCCGTGTCCGCTGCCACCGGTGGAAACTACAGAAGAAGACACCACATTGTTGCCCTCAATTTCATAAATTTTAAAAAATTCGGTGTGTCCGAAATGTTGGAATACCTCTCCGTTCTGATAAGTAACAGCCAGTTTCAAAAAAAACATCCTTTCTAAAATGATTGATTGTATAGGTTTATTATATCACGCCTCTAATATAATGTAAAGAGATTTTACTTGCATTTTTTGGAAAAATATGCTACAATGAGCAAAGAATCCGAAAAAAGAAGGGGTGAAGCTATGTTTTCGGGAGAAATCAATTTTCTGCAAGCTCTGGAACAAGTCCGAACACATTTTTTAGATACTCTCATGGAAGGGATTACCTTCTTCGGGGAAGACACCATTCTCATTGTGTTAGTCGCCGTAATGTATTTTATGATTCATAAGGAGAACGCCTATCGTCTTTGCTTTTTGACGTTGTGTTCCTTGGGCTTAAATGGAATTTTGAAAAATTTTTGCAAAATTCCCCGTCCCTTTCACACGGGCAAGGTAAGTTGTGTCCGTCCCGAAACAGCAACAGGCTATTCCTTTCCCAGCGGTCACACCCAAAACTTTACCACCTGGTCCACGGCACTTAGCCGAATCTTAAAGAAACGTTGGTTCACGGTGACGGCCCTGGTCGGTTCGGTAATCATCGGTTTTTCCAGACTGTATCTGGGGGCACACTACCCTTCCGATGTGTTGGTAGGACTTATCTTAGGGATTGCAGTGGGATTTTTGGGAAGTGCCCTGTATGAACGGATGGCACAACCGAGAAAACTGTTTTTCCCTGTATTTCTTGGTATGGCAGGATTTGGCGTCCTGTTTCTGATACAACCCGATGTTCATTTTGCCGACTATTTTAAATGTGTGGGACTGATGGGTGGAGTTGCGGTATCGTCAGCGCTGGATATGCGATACGGTAAAATGACCTACGAAGCCTCTTTCCCAAAAAAACTACTGCGTGTGATAATTGCCGTAGTATTGGCACTGATTTTCAAAGCGGGACTGAAGTTGATTGACTTCCCCCATCACCTGCATCTTAGCTTACTGTGGGATATGGTGCGTCATTTTGTGTTAATCACGGCAGTATTTGGCATCTATCCGCTATTGATTCCCAAAATAAAACTATAAGAAAAGGAGATTGTTTGAAGGATGAATTTTTTTGAATTGGCAAAAAGCCGTTACTCGGTAAGAAATTTTTTAGATAAGAAAGTTCCCAAAGAAACGATTGACAAAATTTTAGCTTACGGGCACCTGGCACCCACCGGTTGCAATATGCAACCCCAACGCATTTTGGTGATTGAATCCGAAGAACAGCTGGAAAAACTGAAAAACTGCACCAGAAGTCATTTTGATGCACCTTTGGCAATGCTCATCTGTTACAACAAAAATGAAGGATGGACCCGTCGGTATGATGGTGCAAAATCCGCTCCTGTGGATTGCTCCATTGTGACCACCCATCTGATGCTTGGCGCCTGGGAACTGGGCATCGGTTCCTGCTGGGTCATGAGCTTTGACCCTGTGGCTATGCGGGAAAACTACAACATCCCCGAAGAATTGGAACCCGTGGCACTTTTGGTAATGGGATATCCATCGGAAGACAGCGCTCCCTACCCCATGCACAGTGAATTTCGTCCCTTGGAAGATTTAATCAGCTACAATTCCTTTTAACTCTTGACAAGCGTCTCATTGTTTGCTATACTGTAGTCGTTAAAAATATCAAATATCAAAAGATTTCTGCCACCGGGTAGAAATCGTGCGGAAGCATTCGGCATACAACGTTAGGTCTTTGAAGTTGTGTGAACGGATGCTTTTTTGTTGGAGGAACTATGAAAATACAAACCTATTTTTCAAAAAGAGAGTGGGCACTCTGGCTGGGGTCTATGGCAACCATTCTCGCAACTTATGTTGTGTTCCGTCAAGAAAGTTTTTTGACACTCATTGCATCTCTTCTGGGGGTAACTTCACTGATTTTTTGTGCCAAGGGGAATCCCGTAGGACAACTGATGATGGTTGTGTTTGGCTCAATCTACGGCTATATTTCCTATTCCACCAGGTACTACGGCGAAATGATTACCTATCTGGGAATGTCGGTACCGATGGCGGTGTATGCTTTCATATGTTGGTTAAAAAATCCTTTTCAAGGGAAGAAAAGTGAAGTTACCGTGAACCATATCAAGAAAAAAGAATGGTGTTTTTTAATTCTCCTCACCGCCATGGTGACTACCATTTTCTACTTCGTGTTGGCATGGCTTCATACCCCCAATTTGTGGTGGAGCACCTTATCTGTTTCTACCAGCTTTGGTGCCTGTTATTTGATGGCAAGGAGAAGTCCCTATTTTGCTTTGGTTTATGCATTAAATGATATTGTGCTGATTGTGCTTTGGAGTGTTGCTTGTTTTTGGGATATCAATTATTTATCCGTGGTGATTTGCTTTGTGGTATTTTTGGCAAACGACTTATATAGCTTCTATAATTGGCGAAGAATGGAAAAGAAACAAAAAAAACAAAAGAAATAAATGAAATAAAGGATGCAAAAAGAACAATAAGATATGGATTACATAAAAAAACAGAGAGAATTGCTTCTCTCTGTTTTTTATTGTTTGGATTCAGAAATTAGTCAACCATTTCCACAAAGATGGAGTTAACGTTCATATTTCTGTTGTAGTAAATGGTGGAACCTGCTTCTAAGTCTGCTTCAGTTAAGCTTACATATTCCACTTTACCGTTTTTGAATTTAATACCGGTAATCTGGCAGTTGTTACCAATGTGATAAGCTGCACCGTTGTCCAAGAACAATCTGTAGTCAGTAATTTTTTTCAGAGTGCCTTTCAAGAAACCGGGCATAATGTTCTGATGCCATTCTTCAATGGTCATATCAGCACCGGAAGCGCTCTTCGGATATTCTTCCACGCCGGTGATATACACTTCGTTATTGCAGAAGAGTGCGCTGTCCATGTATTCAACCTTCATACCAACTTCCAGTTTGTCGGGAGCAGGCTGACCGGCAGGTCTGTAATGAGTAACAGTCCAGGTGGGATCAATTGCAATAGAATCCAGTTCCCAGTCCATGTCGCCGCTGTCTAAGACAACTTCATAGTAGTTTTTGTCTTTTTCAGCATCATATTTTAAGGTGATGGAGTCGATGGTAGCATCGTTGTCACCGTTATGACGGCGGATTTTATCGGTGTTACCGTATAAGAACCAGAATGCAGGAGTGGAATCTTCCGGTTTTGCAAACATCGCAATGTTTACTTTCAAGGATTCATCAGTCATATTGAAAGTACCATGCGCCAACAGGTCGTTGTAGGATTTTTCCATCACGCCTAATTTACCGTCAATATTGGTTAAGATAATAAATCTTTCGCTACGGATGTAGAACAGCTGAGCGGAAGCTAAGCTGCTGCCGATACCGGTATTGATACCGTTGGTTGCGGTAACGGGCATATAAATTGCACGGTAGTCACCGGTATAGTGATCCAGAGGAATGTTGATTGCAGGAACGCAAGGAACGGTCTGAGTCTGTTCGTTTTTATCTGCATCCAAATAGGTTACCTCGTGTTCTTCGCCGAAGAGCAGATAGTAATCAGGTTCAGCAATCTGAGTGATTACGCCTTCATCGTCTACAATAAATTTGTAGAGCTTATCGGTTGCATTCATCTTATCGCTCCATCTCATTGCGTTAGATGCAATGCTGGATGCGGAAGAGAAAGTATTTACCAAACTGGTATGAGTAACCGCGTTAGTTGCCGGATTATCAATAATTTTGGAAGTCGGCAAATCAGTGGGCAGGATAATGGTTGCTTCTTCTACATCGGGATAAATTTTCTGAACTTTAATTTTGATATCTTCGAAGCCCTTCTGAGAAGAACCGATGATATAAGCGGTAAATTCATTGCTCTTATTTAATTCATCTAATGCTCTCATGTAACGGATGTTGTCAAAGATATCCACATAGCAGAGCACCTGATTGCCGAATACACCATCAAAGTTGTTGGTAGTGTAAGATGCGCCACCGTCTTCGGAAACATAAATATCACCGTTGGTGGGGTAGAAGTGTCTACCGATTTCCATTTCATCAGTAGCCATGCTTTCTAAGTTGCCGGAGATGGTTTTTTCGGAAACTACAACAACTAACTGATCATCGGTCTGATAATAGTAGAATAAGCTGCCGGGTTTAATCTGAGTACGGTCGGTGCTTCTACCATCAATAATAACCATGATGTTGTCATATTCACCGATTTTCTTAACTCTGCCTTCAGCTTCCCCTTTGAAGAAAGAAATGTAGCTGTTGTTCACTTCTCTTACCATACCGCCTTCCTGGAGATTCCAGGTTTCGATAAAGGTAACTTTGTTGTTAATTAAAACGATTTTCGCATATTTGCCTGCTAATTTCACAGGGGTTTTGGTGATTGCACCGTTGTAGCTAACGCTTGCAGAAGAATCAATTTTATATTCTTTTTCGTCACGGTTAAATTCAACAGTATCAACCAGATTCAAAGCATATGCATTGTCAGGATTGGTATCGTTGTTTACGCTGTAAATCACATCGTAGAACACTTCCACGTTCTGCTGAGGAGCAATGTAAACGATAACGCCATCGCTGTCAATCCAAACTTCAACAGGAATGTTTTTGTAGAAGTTCATATCCACTTTACCGTTGGATAAGAAATCATATTCCTGATTTACTGCTAAGATTTCGGGATTTGCTTCGGTAACATTTTTGGTTACTTTAAATCTTGCGCTGGGTTTTAAGTTGTTTACATCAACGATAGAACCGTAGTAACGGGAAATACCGAAATACTGAGATAAGATAGTTTTGGTAGCACCGGTTCTGTAAAGGTTGATGTTACCGTCTGCATCATAGCTGTAGGTAAAATCGGTAATATCAGCAGTCATCAGATTATAAACCAGCTGACGATACTGTTTTACGGTTACAGTTTCATAATCTATATTGGTAACGCCATTGTAGATTTTTAAGTCTCTAACGGTTTTGATTGCACCGTCAACGCCACCGCCATTTGCTTCTGCGATGGTTTCATAAGCTAACAGTTTGATCACTGCATCGTTAAAATCATGGAAGCTGATGGGATCATTGGGGCAGAACATATTACCTTCCGGTAATAAGAAGCCGTTGATGGTTGCATAGTAAATGTAACCGGAATCTTCTTCGTCTACGGTAACATCAACAAACTGAGTTTCACGGGGTTCTGCTTCACCACTGCCTAAAATATTGGCAATGGTGTAAGCAAATTCTCTACGGGTTACTAAATTATCGGAGTCTGCAGAGCAGCTCTGGGGCATAATGTTGAAGTCGGAAATGACCTGACTTGCACCGCTTGCTGCAGAAGCAACAAGACCAAAGGAGCTAAGAATCAAAGTCAGAACTAATAACAGGGAAAAACCTTTTTTCATCATACGCCTAACACCTCCATCATACTGTAAATTACTTTTGCGGACTGTGCTCTGGTAGCATTGTTAGCAGGAGCAAAGGTGCCATCACCCATACCGTTGATGATGCCCTGTTTTTCCAAAGCGCTAACTGCTGCTTTTGCATAGCTTGCAATATCATTGGAATCTGTGAATTCATTGGTGCCTTCCGGCAGGTCGATACCCAACATCTTGAAGGTTCTGTAAAGCATTACAGCCATATCCTGACGGGTAATTTTCTGACCTAAACCGAAGGTGCCGTCTGCATTACCCTGAACGATACCCAACTGCTGAGCGGTTGCAATGTAGGAAGTTGCCCAGTGATCTGCGGAAACATCAGACAAGGTGGATTTTGCATCAGCTTTGTGAGAACCGATAACGGTTACCAACATTTTTACATATTCTTCACGAGTGATATTGTCCATGGGACGGAATGCTCTTTCATCATTTTTGGAAATGATGCCTTTGGTTGCTAACACATGAACCATATCCTGAGCCCAGAGAGCTTCGCCCATATCATCGAAGAAATATTTAGATTTCGTGGTATTATCATCTTCTACCGGTTTTTCCTTCGGAGGAGCAACGTAGCCATTACCGCTAGAAGGTCTGGAAGGACTGCTGGACTGTGCAGGAGATACAGTTGCACGGATGGTGCCACCTGCTACTGCAATGGGTAATTCAGCATAAGAATCGCCTTCTGCAAAACGGTAGGTAACGGTTGCGTCCACAGAAATTTCGTGAGTTGCGATTACAGATGCCTGCAGAGAAATTTTACCCACTTCATCGTATACTTTTTCTGCATCGTATTCGAAGTCAATCGTAAAGGTTGCGGTATCACCGTCGATTACTGCATCAACGGGAGCTAAACCGTCAACAACTGCCTGTGCATTTGCTAATAAGCCTGCTTCAGCGGTAGTAACAGTTACCACGATGGTTTTTACTTTAGTCTGTGCATCTACGAAATCTAAGGGAATTGCAATTTCACCTGCATATCTGCAAGCGGTAGTTGCTTCGGTTAAATCTAAGCTGGTTGCGGTGATGTTGTTGGTTTCTAATAACCAAGCATCCAGTAATGCTTCAATTCTTGTTAAGAATGCTGCTTCAGAGGTACTTGCACCGTTGCTGTTGGTATCCTGTGCAACTTTTGCAGCAAAGCTATTCTTTTCAGCAGTGGTATTTACTAATGCTAATTTATCAGATGCAATGCCGATTAATTCGCAAGCTGCTGCATCATTTAAGTAGTTGGATACAATGTAGGAACCTAAGGTTGCCTGGTTCATGCCTTCTAATTTCAGCATTTTTGCATAGAAGGGAGCCACATCGCTTACTGCAGCGAAGTCTTTTCCTTCAAAGTGACCTAAGAACAGGTCAGCATCTGCTAAAGAATCGCAATCTGCTTCATAGGTGGGAACCAACAGAATTTCGCCGTAGGTTTCAAAAATTGCATACACTTCTTCGGGAGAATTTGCATCTAAGAATAAGTCTAAAATTCTTAATTCTTCTTCTTCGGAAACGTAGCTTACGGTTGCAGTTGCAGTTGCACCGTATTCAGCGGTAACGGTGTAGTTATAAGCTCCTGCATCGGTACCGTCTGCGATGGTGAATTCGGCAGTGAACACACCGTCATCACCGGAAGTAACAGTTGCAACTTCTGCACCTTCGGGAGAAGTAACGGTTACGGTTCTGCCTTTGATGCCGTGACCGGTGGAACCTTTTACGATACCTTCGATGGTAACATCTTCACGGGAAGAAGTTACTTCGGTAACGGTTACATCATCTTCACCATCAGTGTTGGTTTCATCTGCGGTGGTGAAGGTGTAGGTTCTGTCTTCTAATGCTTCTGCATCATTCACACCCTGTAAACCGGTAACGGTTAAGGTGTATTCGGTTTCATAATCTAAGGTTTCTAAGAAAGAAACGATAACGTTTGCACCGTCAACAGTAACATCAACAGGAATTTCACCGTCGTTTAAGGTTGCTGCAGCGGTATCCATCATATTGTCGTTAAAGGTGATGGTTAAGTTGTCGGTACCTCTTGCTACGGTGTCACCGTCAACGAAAGATTCGCTTTCGATACCGGTTTCGTAGGGAGATACATATTCAACTTTTACCCAAGCTAAGCTGTTGTCGGTGAAGTTGTCTACAGTCATGGTGTATTCACCTTCAGTTAAGGGGAACACGCCGATTGCGGTGTAACCATAAGTATCGTTGTTTACGGTTGCAGATTTTACATCGCCACCGAAATCAACAGATACAGAACCTGCAGCGGAAGCAACACCCATTACGGATACTTGGTATTTACCGTCAACAGGAATATCCATAGTGAAGGTAACGTCATCAACTGCTGCCTGATTGTAACCGTCGTCAAAAGATACGGTGTAGTCAGCAATTTCGTTTGCGGATTCTACGGGAGCAATCCATGCTACCAGAGTACCGTCCGCAGAGGTATCCAGAGTCAGGTCTAAACCTTTGAAGTTCACCTGAGCGGTAGATTTGTTATCTACATAAATGTAGTTGGTGCCTGCTTCTAAGTACACATAGCCTAAATCTTCAGCAGTAGTGAAAGCGTAGGCATTAGCACCGCTTTTTGCCAGATGAGTTTCGATAATGGCAGATTCGGTACGAATCACAAAATCTGCACCTGCTGCCACACCGCAACCATAGGTCGCATCAACTGCGTAGTAACCTGCAGTAGCTGCTTCTACTTCAAATCTTGCCCATTCAGTGCCCTTCATGTTTAAAGAAGCACGATTAGCGGCAGACCATACTTCCAGAGGAGCATAGTCTCTGTTGTAGTTGTTCTGGGGGGTGTCCAGACCAGTACCTGCCTGTGTTGTACCGGCAGAAGTATCAAAGAACAAAGTTCCCTGCCCGCCGAGCAGTGTGTTGTTCAGTAAGTCCGTGTAGGACACTGAAATGGTTGTGCCGGTTGCAAAAGCGGGAATTACAAAATTCACTGCTAAAACAACCATCATAAGTGCTAATGAAAGCACTCGTTTCAAATTACGGTTCATAAGCAATCCTCCTTAATTTTTGCGTGTAATTTGATGTATAAAATAATTTTTTTATGCAAAATTCGGGGTTTCCCGGGCAGAGGCATCCACTCCTCTGCCCGAGAAACAGTTTTTAAAACATCAACACTAAGAATCCTTGGTACCTGCAAAAAAGCAGTCCGATTATTTCTTTGTGCATCCCTGAGTTAGTTCGGGATATCCATCATTCTCATGGTTCTCCAGGTGGGATAAGTATCGATTTCGCTTAATCTGGTTTTATCTTCCAGTCCTGCTTCCGCCATAATTCTCTGTGCAGCGGTAGACCAGGTGGATACTCTGTAGGAGTTACCTTTTAAAGCAACTTCCTTGGTGCTGGTTCCGTTGGTGCCATAAATTTTAGAGGGGTCTCTGCCATCGGTATGGTTATATCCTGCAAAACAGTTATTGATATTTACAAGCTGTCTTGCAAAGAACCAGTATTCGCTGCTATTGTCATAAGCATTAGTTACAACGTTATCACAAACGTTGGTGTAACCGGTACCCTGGTCAAAGTAGATGCCGGGAGCTTTGATCTGACCCGGGTCAATTACATAGTTATCGTTAATCTGAGTTCCGCGAAGATTACCTAAAGTGTAGATGTGAGCACCGTCACCCATGGTCTGCATTACATTGTCAATCTTGTTGTAGGAGATATTATGGTTACCGCAGTCTGCAGGATCATCATATCCCCAACCCCAACCAACAACAATACCGGAATAAGAGGTATCTTTAATGTCGTTGTGATGAATGTTTGCATTGCCCACATAATATACGGAAATTGCAGTTAAGCCCTGGAATTCCTGAGCGGTACGACGGAAAATGTTGTTGTCAATTTCAATGTTTTTACAACGTTCCGTACCGGAGGCTGCGGAATTACCGTCTCTGTAGTCACCGAGTACCACACCGGTACCTGCGATATCGTGGAAATAGCTGCCGGTAATCTGAGAGTTGGAAACGCCTTCTTCCAAAATGATGGCGCTGGAGCCCATGGAACCGAATTCGCAGTTTTTAAATACTAAAGAATCTGCATATTTTGCCACGATCTGCGCGGGGAACAAATGCTGACCGTAGTAAGTTTCACTGCCTAATCTCCATTCGTCGGTCTGGTTGAATGCTGCGCCTTTTACGGTAAAGTCATCATATCCGCCGTAACG
>JAFYVF010000033.1 GCA_017549265.1 Clostridia bacterium | reverse complement strand
TACCGTCTTCCTGCGCTACTACTACAACACCGGAGTCAACAGCCGCATTGTATTCCATACCGGTACCAACAATGGGGCTATCGGGTTTTAAGAGCGGAACAGCCTGTCTCTGCATGTTGGAGCCCATCAGCGCACGGTTCACGTCATCGTTTTCCAAGAAGGGAATCATTGCAGTTGCAACAGATACCAACTGTTTGGGAGAAACATCCATGTAGTCAACACGGTCACGGTCAACTTCGATGATGTTTTCACGGAATCTTGCAGTTACTTTTTCATTCACAAAGTAACCGTTTTCATCCAGCGGCTCAGTTGCCTGTGCAATAATGTAGTTATCTTCCACATCAGCGGTTAAGTATTCCACGATGTTGGTGATTTTTTTCTTTTTCTTATCAATCTTACGGTAGGGAGATTCCATGAAACCGTATTCGTTCACTTTTGCATAAGTGGACAAACAGTTAATCAGACCGATGTTGGGTCCTTCAGGGGTTTCAATGGGACACATTCTGCCGTAATGGGAATGGTGAACGTCACGCACTTCGAAACCAGCACGGTCTCTGGACAAACCGCCGGGACCTAATGCAGAAAGTCTTCTCTTGTGAGTTAACTCTGCCAAGGGGTTGGTCTGGTCCATGAACTGAGACAGCTGAGAGCTTCCGAAGAATTCTTTCATTGCTGCATATACGGGACGCACATTTACTAAAGTCTGGGGAGTTAAGATGTCGGTTTCCTGCTGAACGGTCATTCTTTCACGAACCACACGTTCCAGTCTTGCCAAACCAACTCTTACCTGGTTCTGGAGCAGTTCGCCCACAGAACGGATTCTACGGTTACCCAAATGGTCAATATCGTCAGTGGTACCAACGCCTTTTGCAATACAAATATGATAACTTACGGTACCCACGATATCGTCGGTGGTAACGGTTCTGGTAATCAGCGTGGTTTTCTGACGGTAAACTTCCTGCAGTTTTTCTTCGTCAGATAAATCGGAATCCAAAATGGGTTTTAACAGCCCATAATGAACTTTTTCGTTGATAATTTTGGTGTCTGCCTTGGGGAAGAAATAGGTAATATCACAGGTGTTGTTGGAAATCACCTTCAGTTCGGAGCCGTCATCCAATTTTAAGTAAACAGCGTTTACGGGAGAACGGTCGAATTCTTTTGCCATTTCTTCGGTGATTAAATCCCCTGCGGAACCTAAAATTTCACCGGTTTCGGGGCAAACAACATCTCTTGCCAATACTCTGCCACTAACACGCAGATAGTAAGACAGTTTTTTATCGAATTTATATCTGCCCACTCTCGCAATATCATAACGTTTGGGGTCAGACAGTAAATCTAAAATCAGTTTTTTCGCATTTTCAAAGGAAGCAGGTTCACCGGGTCTTAATTTTTCATAAATCTTGATAATTGCTTCTTCGGTATTTTTCGCCGGGTCTTTTTCCAAAGTGTTCACGATTAACGGATCATGGTCAAAGAGTTCAGCAATTTCATGATTGGTAGCATAGCCCAATGCTTTTAACAAGATGGTGGCAACGATTTTTCTGGTTCTGTCAATACGAACAGATAACACATCGTTGGAATCGGTTTCAAATTCAATCCACGCACCACGGTTGGGAATCATGGTAGAAAGATAGAGTTCTTTCCCGGATTTATCTCTCTGCATTTCAAAATAGATGCTGGGAGAACGCACAACCTGGCTAACGATAACACGTTCCGCACCGTTGATGATAAAAGTACCGGAATCGGTCATTTTCGGGAATTCACCCATGTAAATTTCCTGTTCCTTCACTTCGCCGGTTTCCTTGTTCACAAGTCTCATCAACACGCGAAGGGGTACGGAATAGGTAGATTCTCTCTTTTTCGCCTCTGCAACAGAGTACTTCGGCTTATCATCGAATCTGTAGTCAACAAATTCCAGCACGTATTTGTCCATATGATCCACAATCGGGGAAACGCTCTCAAACACATCTCTTATGCCCTGGTTAATAAACCATTCATAAGAATCCTTCTGAATTTCAATCAGATTGGGGAATTCCAGAACGTTTTCGATTTTGGAGTAATTCATTCTCTCTACATTGCCGTAGCGGACCGGATGTACCACAAAAATCACCTCTTCTAAAAATTTACATTATGGAAATCGCCGATTCTTGTCAGAAAATCTTTTGGGGGAATTAAATTCCCTCCAATTTTCCGCCAAGAAAAACCGATGTTTTCGTGCACAATTGCTAGTTATTTTGCCTGTTATTCTTTAGAATACCTGCAAAATATACTGATAAATAGGAACACTTTTCCATTAAAATGCGGTTATATCATAATAACATTAAAAGTCAAGATTGTCAAGCATTTTTTTTAAAAAGTTTCATCTTTTTTTCTGCTTTTTTATTTTTCGATGGTCAAAAAGCCTAACAGCCTGAATGTTGTTGTTAAAATTGCACAAAAAAATAGAAAAATATCGTACAAATTTCAGTTGATTTTTTCAAACAAATATTGTATAATAAAACTATCATCAATCAAATACCGTTTCTCCCCAACCAAATCGGCTTTCGCCTCCACCGATGCCCGGCATCAAAGCGAAAGAATACGCATATTTTTGGATGAGAGCAAAGACCGATTTCCTGCGGGATTTGAATTTTGTATTTTATTGGATTGCAAAAAGACCAAAAAAGAGAGGATGAGTTCATTTGGACTACAATGTAAAAAACATCAGAAACATCGCATTGGCAGCACACGGCGGCTGCGGAAAAACCGCATTGGCAGAAGCTATGCTTCTTAATATGAAGGAAATTGACAGACTGGGTAAAATCGTAGACGGTAACACCGTTATGGACTATAGCCCGGAAGAAATCAAACGCGGTATTTCAATCTCTACTGCAATTTCCAGCGGTGAATGGAAAGATACAAAAATCAATATTATAGATACTCCCGGTTTCTTCGATTTTGAAGGTGAACTGGCTTGCGGTCTTCGTGCTGCAGACGCAGTGGTTATTCTGGTAAGCGGTAAATCCGGCGTTGGCGTTGGTTCGGAAAATGCTTGGGACTATGCAGAACGAAAAAATATGCCCAAAATTATTTACATCAACGATATTGATGATGAACACGCCAACTATACCCAGGTGGTAAATCAATTAAAAGAAGTGTTCGGTAAATCCGTTGCTCCTTTCTATGTACCCTTAAAGGTTGATAATTTCGTTACCGGTTATGTGGATTTGATTCACGACCGTGCAAGAGACTTTACCACCAAAGAAAACATTCCGATTACCGACCCCATGAGAGCTGCTTGTGCAGACATCAAAGACCAGATGTTAGAGGCAATCGCAGAAACCGACGAAGCTTTGATGGATAAATATTTTGCAGGGGAAGAATTCACTTCCGAAGAAATCTTGAACGCTGTAAGAAAAGGTGTGGAAAACTGCGAAATCACTCCCGTTATGTTTGGTTCCAGTACCCACGATATCGGTATCAAAGGGTTGTTAAATGCAATTAAAGACTACTTCCCCTCTCCCGATGAAGCAAAACCGGAAAAAGCAATCAATTTAGATACCGAAGAAGAAGTTATTTTGGAAATGAAAGATTCTGACCCGGTAAGACTGTTTGTATTTAAAACCATTTCTGACCCCTTCGTTGGAAAACTTTCCATCTTTAAAGTATTGTCCGGTAAATTAACTGCTGATTCCACTTTATACAATATTACAAGAGATAAAGAAGAAAAAATCGGTAAACTGTACTTACCCAAAGGCAAAAAACAGGTAGAAACCAAAGAATTAATTGCCGGGGATATCGGTTGTGTGGCAAAACTTGCCGTTACCAAAACCGGTGACACCTTAGCCGCTAAAAACGATAAATTAGAAGTTAAGAAAATTAAATTACCCACTCCTCACGTGAAGATGGCTATCATCTCCAAAGAAAAAGGTGACGAAGAAAAAATCGGTTCCGGTTTAGCAAAACTGCGTGAAGAAGATCCCACCATCAGCTATTATAATGATGCGGAAACCCGTCAGTTTATCTTATGTGGTGTGGGCGAACAGCATCTGGAAGTGATCCAGAGCAAATTAAAAACTAGATTCGGTGTTGACTTTACGTTGCAGGAACCCATCGTTCCCTACCGTGAAAAAATCAAACGTAAAGTTTCCGCGGAAGGAAAACATAAAAAACAGTCCGGCGGTCACGGTCAGTTTGGTCATTGCTGGATTGAATTTGAACCCCACGAAGAAGACGATTTAATCTTCGGCGAAAGAGTTGTGGGCGGTGCCGTTCCCAAGAACTACTTCCCCGCTGTGGAAAAAGGTTTAAGAGAAAGTATCTTACACGGCGTACTGGCAGGTTATCCTGTGGTTGGCTTGAAAGCGACTCTGTTTGACGGTTCTTATCATCCCGTTGACTCTTCCGAAATGGCATTCAAGATGGCTGCTCATAAAGCATATATGAAAGGCTTAGCTGATGCAATGCCCTGCATCTTAGAACCCATTGGTTCCTTAAAGGTTATCGTTCCCAACGATTACATGGGTGACGTTATCGGTGATATCAACAAACGTCGCGGACGTATTATGGGTATGACTCCCGTAAACTCCAAACTCCAGGAAATTGATGCAGAAGTGCCTATTTCCGAAATGGCAAAATATTCCACTGACCTGCGCTCCATGACTCAGGGCAGAGGTAAATTTGAATTTGACTTTGTTCGTTACGAAGAAGCTCCTGCAAATGTTGCTGAAAAAGTAATCGCAGATAGTAAGTTCGTACGCAATGAAGAAGACTAATTTGGACCATCAATTTTTGCGCAGAACATTTTATTATGCACGAAACAAACCCTCGACGTACCTTTGTACGCCGTCGGGCTTATGGGCTTCGCCTTTGTTTCGTTCATTCTGCATCAAAATTTCTTAGTCCAACAACTTACCAAGATTCAGTACCAGAACAAAGAACCCGTCTGAATGTCAGGCGGGTTCTTTACATACTATTATATTTATATTATTTTATACTATCATGTAATTTTTGTTCCAGTTGCTGAACCATAACAGCTAATTCGTTACCATCTACTAAACAAATCCCATATTTAGAAGCATACTCAATTGCCGGAACAGTAAAACAACTTGTGGTGACAAAATAAGCATAATTTGCATTGCTATCGATCATAGCAGAATGCAATTTTTGTATTTTTTCTCTACCAACTTTGTGTTCTGGTGAATACAACTTAACTTCCACCACATATCGGTATCCATCTTTAGTCATTATAATATCCTTACCGCCATCGTTGGTAGAACTGGTAACTTTTGTATAAAAACCATTACTTTTAAATATATCTGCTATATATCTTTCAAACGCATAAGGATTATTTTGGAACTCTTGTAAGATTCCTTGAACGGTTTGTGTTTTTCGAAGTTGTTCTCTCCACAAGCCTTCCTTTTTCTTGCGAGCGTTGTGTGAAACAAAAATAACAACCGCAATTATCATAAAAAACCAATACCAATGTGAAACAAGAAAATTAACAAGCATTGTCACTATGGTCAAAATAACGATAACGCCCACAGCTAAATCGTTGGAATTACTTTTTCTTCTCCTAGCCATAAAACGCTCCTTGTTTTACTTCAAATAAATTCCACACACCACAGTGTAACGGAAAAATGGATGCAGAATTCGGAAATCGAATCAAGGCAACGCCTTGACAGTGCCCGAAGCCGTACCGAGTGTACGGCGAGCGGTGAGATTCACGGATTATGCGCCATTTTTACTTACACTTACCTGGGCATTCTTTGCCGTCCCAACAATATGTGCATAACTTACATTTATCTAAACCGATAGATTCTACCATATCATCTAAGCGGTGATATTTCAGTGTGGTGAAGCCCATTTCTTTACGGATGGCTTCCACCATTTCCTGATAGTTCTGATGATCGGGATTGGTGTAGGTTTCTAAGGTAGCCTTGTCCACATTGTCGCCCTCTCTTAAAGCAATCATACGACGGGCAATCAAGTCCATATCAGAGCCGGAACGAGAGAAGTTTAAGTATTTACAACCAAACATAATGGGAGGACAAGCAGGACGGATATGCACCTCTTTCGCACCACGCTGATATAAGAAATCGGCAGTTTCACGAAGCTGAGTTCCACGAACGATGGAGTCGTCGATTAACACCATATCTTTGTTACGGATGAGCTCTTCCACGGGAATCAGTTTCATTTTTGCGATTCTGTTTCGCTCGGTCTGCACCTGAGGCATAAAGGAACGAGCCCAGGTGGGAGTGTATTTGATGAAAGGTCTTGCAAAAGGAATTTCAGACTGGTTGGCATAACCGATGGCGTGAGGTGTTCCCGAATCGGGTACCCCTGCTACCATATGTGCCTGCACATCGTCACGCTTGGCAAGAAGTTCCCCGCATTTGTAACGCATCTGTTCCACATTCACACCTTCATAGGTGGAGGTGGGGTAACCGAAATACACCCACATAAAGCTACAGATTTTCATTTCATCGCCGGGTGCTTTCAAGGTCTGGATACCGTCGGGAGTGACCAGGGCAATTTCGCCGGGTCCCAGTTCTTTTTCCAGAACATATCCTAAATTGAAATAGGCAAAGCTTTCAAAGGTAACACAACGGGAACCGTCTTTTTTACCGATGATTAAGGGAGTTCTGCCCACACGGTCACGAGCCGCATAGATGCCTTTGGCTGTTAATACCAGCATAGACATAGAACCGTCGATTTTTTCCTGAGCATAACGGATGCCTTCCACAATGGAATCACATTGGTTGATTAAGGAAGCCACAAGCTCTGTCTGGTTAATTAAACCACCGCTCATTTCCAGGAAATGGGGATTCCCTTTTTCAAATGCCAGATTCACCAGCTCATCGGTGTTATTGATTCTGCCCACGGTGGTGATGGCAAAATTTCCTAAGTGACTGCGAACAATGAGGGGCTGAGGGTCGGTGTCGGAAATACAGCCAATCCCGAAGTTCCCTTCCATTTCTTCCAAGTCACGACCGAATTTAATACGGAACGGAGAGTTTTCAATATTATGAATGGCTCTGTTGAAACCGTTTTTACCAAGCACGGCAAGTCCACCGCGTTTGGTGCCTAAGTGAGAATGGTAGTCGGTGCCGAAAAATAAGTCCAGTACGCAATCCGATTTGGATGCTACGCCAAAAATTCCACCCATAATTTGTAATCTCCTTTTTCATTTGAATTTGCTATTTTGAAAAAACACTATGGCATAATACCATAGGATACCTGTATTATAAACGATTTTTTTAAAAAAAGCAACCCTATTTGATAAAAAAACAGAGCCAAAAGGCTCTGTTTTTTATAAACATTTAAAATAAATTAGTAACCCATAATATATTAAAGCAAATCCCACGATAAAGAAAATGTAAAATACAACAGGAAGAATTATATATGCAATCCCCCCTATGAGTCTGCGTAATGCTTTAATGATACCCTTTGATTTATTAAATCCTAAAAATGATGCACCAAGCCAATTACTATTATGTTGAAATATGTTACAATGTATTTTGAAAATAATATTTGAAGGCAATTGAACTTCATTTTGCAAAAACATCTGCAATAATCCAACTTTATCTCTCGAACTCATAAATAAGGACACACCACCATAATGAATCCAATAATAAATAACTGTTATCACAAACAATAATGGATAGGCAAGCAAAGAACCTATTGCATATGAATAAAAATAATCTTTAGGCGTTATCGGGTGCATTGCCAAATTAAACTGATAGGAAAAAGGAATATCATATGCAAACATATATACAAATACATAAGATAATCCTATGAAAGCGATAATTCTCAAGGTTCTTAAAAATTTATCCACATTGCAATCTCCTTATTTATAATAATGTTTCTATATCCTTTTTATCACAATTCCCACTATATGTCAAGTGTTTTGGTTATCACCACTCAACAAAAAACAGAGCCAATCGGCTCTGTTTTTATGCTTTTTACTTTTTGAATGTGAAGAACTTTTGTAAAACAAAGGTAACGGGTACACCGATTACCGCTGCAGAACCATACGCAATCAGGCTATGCCATTTCAGAACTTCACAAAACAGGAACACCATAACAAGCTGAATCAGGAAATTAGGAACAGTTGCAAGTGCATACTTCCCTAACTTTACAAAAGACAACTTCTCATGAAAAGTGAACAAACTGTTTAACAAATATGCCACCAGTATCCCCACCACATAACCGGGAACAAACGAAATACTGGGATTCATATACTGAGAAACAAAATAAGAAGTTACTGTAGTGGTCACGGTATTCACCACGCCGATTGCCACAAAGATGATAAAGTCCTTTTTCAAAAAAAGTTTTTTTATTTTATCAAACATCTTCTTTTACTTCTTTTACTTATTTCACGATTAAGGATTTACCGGTCATTTCTTCAGGCTGAGCCAGTTCCATCAGTTCCAGCATAGTGGGACAAACGTCTGCCAAGCATCCGCCTTCTGCCAGTTTCACATCCCCTTCTCCGCACACGATAAAGGGTACTGCATTGGTGGTGTGTGCAGTTACGAT
>JAFYVF010000032.1 GCA_017549265.1 Clostridia bacterium | reverse complement strand
CGTCTTCCAACAAGTCTTCGTCTTCCTCATACAGACGGATAAATTTACCACGTCGGATTTTCTGCATGGTGATTTCGTTTGCTTTTAAGGATGTGGAGAAGAACACCAGAGATTTTTCCAAATCCAGTAACTGAATTAACTCTTTGTTTTTCATAGAGCGATGGAGCTGACGTTCCACATAGCTTGAAATTTTATCAATCTGTTTTAAATAAAACAGGTATTTACTTGCCACACGGTATAAAATCTGCAGGATAAAACGGGTTTTCATATGGGTATGCACCTGCTTTACCACACCGTCGGTAAATGCCTTTAAAATGGCGGTTTCATCGTTACAGATGGTAATAATATAATCTTTATGCAAAATGATGGATAAGGGCAGAGTTTCAAACAAAATGGTGTTTCCCACGTGTTCCTCTTTTTCGGGAGCGGGGATATCCACAATGATTAAGGTGGTGCCGTTATCATCAGTTTCAACACGGGACATTTCTTCTTCGTCCAACGAAGAACGGATGAAATCAGGGTCGATGCCCAGCTCCTGGGTTAAGAAACGGGTATCTTTATCGTCCGGGTCCACAAAGTTGATCCAGCAGTCTTTTTCAATTTCTTGCACCTGCCGGATTTTTCCGTCAAAGGATTTATAAATGTTGTACATTTTTATTACCCCGTTACGGTCAGACCGTTCTTTCTTTCGGATTTTTTGCAGAAATTACTGCTTTAGTGCTGTTCAGATCGTTTATCTCTGAGCATCAGCCCGGTAGCAGATTCCTTGGGATTCTTGCCTTCATACACGATTTTGAAGGCTTCTTCGATAATCGGCATACTCACACCGTACTGCCGGGAAGCCTTTTTCACGGCTTTCAGGCATTTGATGCCTTCCACCACCATATTGACTTCTTTCATAGCGTCCTCGGGGCTCATTCCTTCCCCGATTAGCACACCGCAACGTCGGTTGCGGGAGTGTTGGCTGGTGCAGGTTACAATCAAGTCTCCCATACCGGATAACCCGTAAAAAGTCTCTAATTTTCCGCCCATTGCCACGCCAAGTTTGGCAATTTCGTGCATTCCTCGGGTCATTAATGCCGCTTTGGCATTGTCTCCATAGCCGCAACCGTCGGAAATGCCGGCACACAGGGCGATAATATTTTTCACCGTGCCTCCAAGTTCCACACCTTTGCGGTCGGTGGAGGTATAAATACGGAAATTTTCATTCATAAAAGCGTATTGCACCGCTAAAGACACTTCCTCGTTTTCACAGGCAGCCACAATGGTGGTGGGCAAATCCCGTCCCACTTCTTCCGCATGGGTAGGTCCTAACAGTGCACACACGTGGCTTCCCTCAGGAAGCTCGTCGGCAATCACTTCGGATAAGGTAAAGAGGGTTTCTTCTTCCATCCCCTTTGCCACAGAGACTGCAATTTGCTCCTTGGGATGAAACAGGGATGCCACCGTTTTTGCCGTGGAACGGATGGCAAAAGAAGGCACCGCAAACACAACAAAGTCGGCATTGGTTACCGCTTCTTCCATATTACTGGTAAATGATATGTTTTCGTTTAATATAACACCGGGCAGGAATTTTCTGTTTTCCCGATAACGGATTAAATCCTCGGTTTCTTCGGGAAAATAAGACCAGATAATCACATCATTTCGCCCGGAAAATGTATGTGCAAGGGCACAGCCCCAACTGCCGGAGCCTAAGATTGCGATACGACTCACAACAATCAACACCTTTCCAACTATCAGTATAACACATCGGATTGGATTTTGCAACCGCTTTTTTATAAAAAATCATAAATAATCAAGAAGAAAGAATAAAAATGTTGGCAGGCAAAGCCTGCATTGTAGGGGACGGTGCCCACACCGCGTCGTTTTTTGATATTGATGTAGCGTATATTGTGCGATGTCAAACAAAACGGACAGATGTGGTCATCTGTCCCTACAATTTTTATTTTGACACAAGAGAAAAGGGGAATCGGTAGTTTGGTATCGGTTCTCTTTTGAAATTACAATGAAAACACGGGAGAGGATGGAACCTCTCCCCTACAAAATTTCACCGTTTTTGCCTCCAAAAACAAAAAGACATGGAAATAAAATCCCATGCCTTTTATTGTTGATTTCATATGATTTTAAATACGGTGCAGGAAAACTGATGCAGAATCTGAAAATAAGAACCCGACCCGTTAACGCAATCAAAGATTGCGGTCGGGTACCCCGGAACCTTGTTGTATACACAATCGAATCAAGGCAACGCCTTGACGGAGCCCGAAGCTGTACTGTGTGGTTTTTATAAGGGGTGCAGGAAAAGGACGCAGAATCAATCAACCGAACCCGATAGGGGTTACCCGAAAGCGTAGTACTGCGTACAGCATAACAGTACGCTGAGAGGTGAGGTTGGTTGATAGCAAAAGGCATTTTAATCAAATTGTTTGAAAAACAATTTCACCTTATAAAACAAAAAGACATGAGTAAAAACTCATGCCTTTTATTGTTTATTTCATATAGTTTTTCATACGGTGCAGGAAAACTGATGCAGAATCCGAAAATTGAATCAAGGCAACGCCTTGACGGAGCCCGAAGCTGTACCGTGTGTACAGCGAGCGGTGAGATTAGCGGATTATGCGCAGTTTTACAAGCCGTTACTATAAGCGTTCTTTGAGGTCTTCAGCTAACCGTTCCATAATCTTCTTAATATCAGCGGAAAAGTCGGTTAATTCCTCTCTGGATTTCTTATACCGTTCTTTTTCCACATCCACTTTCCGTCTGGCATCTGCAATCATTTCGTCAGCTTCTTTGCCTGCTTCCATAATGATTTTATCCGCCGCATCTTCTGCACTCAGCAGAGCACGACCGATTTTGTCCCGTTCTTTGTTAAATTGCTCATTTAACGCATTGAACTGCGCCTGAAGCTCTTCTTTTTCTTTGCGGAATTCTTCTCGCAGACGCTCCATTTTTTCGTTGGATTCCTTTTCCAGACGGGCAATATTTTCCTCATTGGCAGCTTTTTCTTTTTCCAATTGTTTTTGCAGTTTTGCCACGGTATCGTTTTTTTCGGAAAGCTCTTTTTTCAGCTCGCGGATATCGTCATCTTTGTTGCGGATTTTCGTTTCCACATCCTTTGACATCCGGTCTAAATAGGATAACACTTCTTCTTCCTTAAGACCGCCGAATATGGATTTTTTAAAGCCGTTTACCTGCATCGTTCTACACTCCAATGGTTTTTCTTATTTTACTTCTACAGTCCAGCCCATATCATCTTCGATTTTACCCCACTGGATACCGGTGATGGTGTCATATAATTTCTGGGATACGGGACCGATTTCGTTGTTGTTGATCATCATAACATCATCTTTATAACGCAGTTTGCCAACGGGAGAAATCACTGCTGCAGTACCGGAACCGAAGCATTCTTCCAGTTTTCCGGCTTTCTGAGCGGCGATGAGTTCTTCTGCGCTGATTTTTCTTTCTTCCACAGGCAGACCCATTTTTTTGCATAATTGAATAACACTGTCACGGGTAACACCGGGTAAGATAGAACCGTTTAAT
>JAFYVF010000031.1 GCA_017549265.1 Clostridia bacterium | reverse complement strand
GGTAGCACGACAGACTCTGACTCTGTTTGTGAGGGTTCGAATCCTTCTCCCGCTGCCAGTGAGAGAGCGACTTGCCCAGGCAAGTCGCTTTTCCAATGAGAAGAATTATCATAAAGATGAAAGGAAGTATGTAAAATGGGTATTTTATTATCCGTTTCCGTAGCACTTTTGGCAGGTCTTTTAATGACCAGAGCATTTAAACCGCTGAAGTTACCTTCGGTTACTGCTTACTTAATTGCAGGGGTTTTAATTGGACCCTACTGCATCGGCCAGTTTGGCATTGAAGGATTTGGTTTTGCAAGTCACGAAGCGGTGGAAGCGTTGGGATTGGTTTCCAGTGTAGCGCTTGGATTTATTGCCTTTTCCATTGGGAGTGAATTCCGTCTCAGTGAGCTGAAAAAGACCGGTAAACAGGCATTGGTGATCGGGATTGTGCAGGCATTGGTAGCAGCATTATTAGTTGACCTGGCATTATTTGGTCTTCATTTATTGATGCCCGATAAATTATCGATTGAACAAGCGATTACATTGGGGGCAATTGCAACTGCAACCGCACCGGCAGCAACATTGATGGTTGTTCGTCAGTATAAGGCAAAAGGACCTTTGACCAATTTGCTTTTACCCATTGTTGCATTAGACGATGCAGTTGGTTTAATCGTGTTTGCAGTATCTTTCGGGATTGCAAAAAGTATGTTGGTTGGTCAGGCAGATGTGATGGCGATTATTGTTCAGCCCCTTTTGGAAATTGTGTGCTCATTAACCTTGGGTGCCATTATGGGTTGGATTTTAACCCAGTTGGAAAAAATGTTTAACTCCAACACCAATCGTTTGAATATGACCATTACCTTTGTGTTCTTAACAGTGGCGTTGTCTATGCTTCAGATTCCTTGCGGAGAGTTACATATTTCATTCTCTCCCTTACTGGTATGTATGATGATGGGTACCATCTTCTGCAATATCTGTCCCTTATCTCACGACTTAATGGAAAAATCAGACAAGTGGACTTCTCCGTTGTTCGCTTTGTTCTTTGTTATCAGCGGTGCAGAATTGGAGCTGGGCGTATTTACCGATTGGGCAATTGTTGTAATCGGCATGGTATATATTATCTTCCGTTGCCTGGGTAAATATTACGGTTCTTACATCAGTGCCAAAGCCACCAAATGTTCTCCTGAAATTCAGAAGTATTTGGGGATTACCTTATTCCCGCAGGCGGGGGTAGCACTGGGTATGTGCGCCATTGTAGCAGCAGAACCGGTATTTCAGCAAGTGGGTGCAGGCAGCTTAGTAAGAAATATCACCTTGTTTGCGGTATTGATTTATGAAGTGTTTGGTCCTGTGATGACCAGAGACGCACTCCGTCGTGCAGGCGATATTAAACCCATGTCCGACGAAGTGAAGAACCGTCGTCAGCACAAGTTGAACGAAAAAGCAAAACAGCAGCAAGCGCAATAGTTATTTTTAAAAAGGCAGATTTTTATCTGCCTTTTTTTGTGAAAAAATTCCTGTAAAAAATTATAAAAACTTTGGTTTTTTACTTGCATTTAAGATGAAGTTATAGTATAATGAATTTGTTGTGATTTTCAGAAAGGAGGCAATCATATGAACAAAAAAATTGGATTTGACAATGATAAGTATATCAGTATGCAGTCCAAATTTATCGGAGAACGTGTGAAAAAATTCGGTGACAAGCTTTATTTAGAGCTTGGCGGAAAACTGTTTGACGATTATCATGCCTCCAGAGTGTTGCCCGGTTTTGAGCCGGACAGCAAAATCAAGATGTTGCTTCATATGCGTGATAAGCTGGAAATTGTAATCGCTATCAGCGCCATTGATATTGTGAAAAACAAAGTCAGAAGTGATTATAATATTACCTATGATTTGGATACCATTCGTTTGATCAAGGCATTTCAGGACCTGGATTTGTTGGTGGGTAGTGTTGTCATCACTCAGTATAGCGGGCAAGAAGCTGTGGATATGTTTAAAAAACGGCTGGAAAATATGGGGATCCGTGTGTTCTTGCATTACCCCATTCCCGGCTATCCTTCCAATGTGGAATATATTGTGAGTGATATGGGTTTTGGGAAAAATGAGTTTATTGAAACCACCCGTCCCATCGTTGTGGTGACTGCACCCGGTCCCGGCAGCGGAAAAATGGCAACCTGCCTTTCTCAGTTGTATCACGAAAACAAACGGGGTGTGAAAGCAGGATACGCAAAATTTGAAACTTTCCCCGTATGGAATCTTCCTTTAAAGCATCACGTGAACTTAGCCTATGAAGCTGCCACGGTAGATTTAAACGATGTGAATATGATTGACCCGTTCCATCTGGAAGCATACGGAGAAACCACGGTTAACTACAATCGTGATATTGAAGTGTTTCCCGTTTTAAATGCTATGTTTGAAAAAATCTTAGGGGAAAGTCCGTATAAATCTCCCACCGATATGGGAGTGAATATGGCAGGAAATTGCATCATTGATGATGACATTGTCTGCCAGGCATCCAAAGATGAAATCATCCGCCGTTATTATCAGGTGTTAAAAGATAAAACCAACGGCAAGGTGGATGACGATGTGCTTTATAAAATGCGGCTGATTATGAAGCAGGCAGAGGTTACTCCCGAAGACCGTCAGGTGGTGCAGATTGCAAAAGATAAAGCGGAAGAAACCGAACTTCCTGCTTGTGCCATTGAGCTTCCCAACGGAAAAATCGTGAAGGGAAAAACTTCAGCATTACTTGGTGCTTCCAGTGCAGCACTTTTAAATGCATTGAAGGCGGTTCGTGGATTATCTGAGGAAATCCATGTGATTTCTCCCGATGTTATCGAACCGTTGCAGGGGCTTAAAACCAAACATTTTGGCAGTAAAAATCCTCGTCTTCATACCGATGAAACGTTGATAGCTCTTTCTATTTGTGCAGCGAATGACCCTATTGCAAAGGATATGCTGGATGGACTCAGTGCTTTAAAAGGCGCAGAAGCTCATTCCACTGTCCTCTTATCTCAAGTGGATGAAACCGTGTTTAAAAAGTTGGGCATCCATTTGACCAGTGAAGCGGTGTATCATAAATAAAGGCGATAAAAAGAACGGAATCTTCATGAAAATTTCCGTTCTTTTTTGTTTTTATAGAATTAAAAATAAAAATTTTACCGATATACAAAGGACAATGCCAATCATCGTGGGAATTAGTGCTGTAAGAAACGTCCATTTAAGACTTCCTGTTTCTTTTTTGACGGTGAGTAGGGTGGTGGCACATGGCCAATGAAACATCGAAAACAAAAGCGTGCAAACAGCAGTCAAATTGGTCCACCCATTTTGCACAAGAATTTCTTGCAATGAAGCAAAACTTTCCGCTTCTGTAAGACTTCCCATTCCGGTGTATGCCATTAAGATAATGGGAAGTACAATTTCATTGGCAGGAAGCCCCAAGATAAATGCAATTAGAATGAAGCCGTCTAATCCCAGTAAAATCCCTACAGGATTCAACAGACTTCCCAAGTAGTAAAGTAAGGAATGGTCGTTGATAAAAATATTGGATAACATCCAAAGAATTGCTCCTGCCGGTACAGCTACAGTTACGGCACGCCCCAATACAAATAAGGTTCTGTCAATGAAAGAACGGACAATAATTTTACCCACCATTGGTTTTCGGTATGGTGGAAGCTCTAAAATAAAGAAAGAAGATTCTCCTCGCAGTAGGGTTTTAGAAAGAACCCAAGATACCAAAAATGTCATTACAATTCCCAAAAGAACCAGACCTGTCAATAGGAGTGCACCTATGTAGGAAGGTTTGTTTTGAGCAAAAAAAACTGAAATGATGGCAAGAAGAGTTGGAAATTTTCCGTTACAGGGGACTAAGCTGTTGGTTAAAATTGCAAGAAGACGTTCCCGTTTGGAATCAATGATTCTGGCTCCCGTGACACCAACCGCATTGCAACCGAATCCCATACACATAGTCAGTGCCTGTTTTCCGCAGGCATGGCATTTTTGGAAGACCTGGTCTAAATTAAAAGCCACACGGGGCAGATACCCCAAATCTTCCAATAGGGTAAAGAGAATGAAAAAGATTGCCATGGGAGGTAGCATGACGGACACAATCTGTCCTACTGTGCGCAGAACTCCCCCAAATAAAAAATCACAAATGGTTGCTGGACAATTCAGCCACAGCGCAGTGCTTCTGAGACATTCTTCCAAACGGTAAAACCAGGTGCTCAACAGTTGGGACGGATAGTTTGCTCCCACTAAAGTAAGCCAAAAAATTGTTGCTAAAAGACAAAGCATAATAGGAATTCCTGTCCATTTGTTGGTCAGGATTCTATCCAATTTTTCTTCTTTTTGATTGTGACGGATTTTGGGATACGTAGTCACCTTATTTGCAATTTCTCTTGCCTTTTTCACCAATTCTTCGGCACTTTTTTGAGAATTGGCTTGGATAACTTCATCAGGGTTGGTTGTTGTTACTGTTTGGGAAACCGTTTTCATCAATTCCAAAAGGCCTTCTTCCCGATTGGCAGAAGTGGCTACCACCGGCACGCCCAAAAGGTGAGATAATTCCCCTAAATCAACCATGATATGTTTTCGTTTTGCTTCATCCATCAGATTGACACATACCACAACCCGACGGGTAATTTCTAAAATCTGGAACACTAAATTCAGATTTCTCTGCAGGGATGTTGCATCGCACACTACAATTAACGCATGATAGTTACCCGATTCTATAAATTCTCTTGCCACTTCCTCTTCCTCAGAATGTGCCACCAAAGAATAAGTTCCGGGAATATCCACCAACAGGTAGTTATTTTCCTGATAACAGTAGGTTCCTCTTGCATTGGTAACGGTTTTTCCGGGCCAGTTTCCCGTGTGTTGCCGAAGACCCGTCAAAGCGTTAAACACCGTGCTTTTTCCCACATTCGGATTTCCGGCAAGACCGATGATATAATTGGATTTTTCCGATTTTTTTCTGTTATTTTTCATAAAAATACCTTCCTTTTGTGACAAGAATGGTATCGGCATCTTGTTTTCTAAGTGCCAATAAGGTTTCTCCCACACGGTAGCAAATGGGGTCTCCCGAGGAGGCAGAAAACACACATTCCACAAAACTTCCTTTCACAAACCCCAAATCCTGAAGTCTTCTTTTCATTGTGTTGTGAGACAGTATTTGTTTCACGGTTGCCCGTTGTTTTGGCAATAACTCTGATAAGAAATATTCTTTTTGCACGTTTCATTCCTCCCATGTTATCCTATGAAAAATTTTTTCATTGGTGATAAGTGCAAAAAAATACTTGAAGTTTTCACAAAAGAATAGTATAATAAATATAACATCATTTCGGAAAGGTGAAATTTAGAATGAATTATTACATACAATACAAAGATATGAAAGCAGTTTGCACCACCATGGGGGCAGAACTGATTTCCTTAACCCGTAAAAACGGCAGAGAAGTCATCTGGCAAGGTGACAAAACCTATTGGGGTGGTGTGAACCCCAATTTATTTCCCATTGTTTGCAGTTTGAAAAATTCCAAAACGGTGATTGATGGCGTGGAATACACCATTCCCAAACATGGTTTTGCAAGACGTATGGAATTTGAAATGGTGGAAAAATCAGACAACAGTATCACATTCTTATTGACCGATAATGAAACCACCAAAGCTTGCTATCCTTATTCATTTGGTTTCTATATTACCCACACGTTAACGGAGGACGGCTTTATCACCACTTACCGTGTGGAAAACAGAAGCGATAAAACAATGTTGTTCGGCTTAGGCGGACACACTGCTTATAACTGTCCTATGGTGGATGGTGATGAATTTACCGATTACGAAATTCGTTTTAACAAGGCAGAAACCCATCCTGTATATCAGTGTGTGGCAGACGATTTGGGCGGATTACTGTATGAAAGAGGAATTCGTACCGAATATCAGAATGTTACAAGAATTCCGCTTGAATATTCTATTTTTGATTTGGATGCACTGATGTTCTCCAAACTTAATTCCAATGTAATCAGTTTGGTTCACAAAGAAAAAGGGTACGGGGTGGAGGTCACCGTAAACGGTTTCAACTCTTTGGGACTTTGGACTCCTATCGGGCTGTCTGCTCCTTTTATTTGTATCGAGCCCTGGACGATTATTCCCGATAAAGAAGATACCACAGGTATTTTTGCTGAAAAACCAAATATCACAGCATTGCCACAGGGAGAAACCAAAGAATATTCTTATCAGATTCGTTTAATTTAGCAGAGGAATACTATGATGAACAAATATCCTTTTTGGGTCATAAAAAATGATGCCAAACGGTTGCTTCGCGGTAAATGGAATCCGTTGGTGCTCTCCTTGTTTGTTCCGTTTTTGTTATTTATGGCATTGCAGGTTAGCTGTTTTTCTAAAATCGAGTCCATGCCTCCTACGCCAAAGAGAGAGCAATATCTGTTTTATGCGCAGATTACCATTTTGGTATTTTCTGTAGTGATGCAACTTTTGATGGCAGGGATTTATGAAAATCTGAAACCCACGCGAAAAAAAGCAAGCTTTTTTTCTGTTTACTATGTATCCGTTAAAAAAATATGGAAAATGTTACCCACGCTGTTGGTTGTGCATTTAATTCCTTTTCGGATTACCTACTGGATCTCCTATGGGGAAGCAATCCGCTTTTATGATTATCTGATGTTCAGTGTGATAGATTATCACGTTTATCTGCTCATTTTGCAGATTTTAATTGGGATTGTAGGACTTTTTTCCATGTATTTTCAGTATTCGTTGCTTTTGGTTCCCGCTATTACAGTGGAACACCCCGAGTATGGCGGGCTTCGGTTAATGAAGGAAAGCTTTCGGGTGTCCAAAGGAAACCGAATTTATCTTGCTTTATTGTCTCTCAGTTTTGTGGGGTGGATTTTGTTAGGTAGCCTTGCTTATATCGGCATTTTATGGGCGATTCTTTATCTGTACGCCGCAAATTACGCTTATTACAGACGTTTGACCATTACGGAAGAACCGATTACCGTATCAGAAATTACCGAGTAACTAAAAAATCTATGCTACCAATTTTGGTTGCATAGATTTTTTTGTTTTTATAAATGTTAGCTCTCAAACAGTTTGCCCAACACGGTTGCGGCAGTTGTTGCCAATTTTTTCTCAGTATCTCCTAAGGCAGTTTCGGTTTCGGTAGCATATAAAATGACCGAGCCAATCACGTCGCCTTCCGACAAAATGGGAATCACCGCACCGCATAAATAGGTGTTATTGTGGTCTAACAGGTGCACTCTGGAGTCACCGGCTCGGTTCACAAAATACGGTTCCCGATTTTGTAAAACTGTTTCAATTTCAGAAGAAATTTTTTGTTCCAGCACTTCTTTTTTGCCGGTACCCGCTGCACAGATAATCGTGTCATTATCGGTGATTGCTGTGTTATGTCCGCTGATTTTATACAGTGCATCTGCATACTGCACTGAAAAATTTCCAAGCTCTCCCACTGCAGAATATTTTTTAAAAATTACTTCGCCTTCTTTGTTGGTAAAGATTTCCAATGGGTCTCCTTCGCGGATACGCATGGTGCGTCTGATTTCTTTGGGAATAACTACTCTGCCTAAATCATCAATTCTTCGCACAATTCCTGTTGCCTTCATGATAAAAACTCCTTTATAGTTGTTCTTTTAGGGGCGGATCTCCACATCCGCCCGAATACAGAAAACGGAACGATGTAGGCATCGTCCCCTACAATTTGTTTTACAACTGTATTTTGTGTCAGGCAAGGAATTTTTATGTAAGGAAAAGATTAGAAAATAATAATTCGTTTATTTTGACATGAAACAATCTTTTAATATCGGAAAAAGTCAAAAATAACGCCAAACAGCATCAACAGGGAAAAATTATTTTTTTACAACGGGCTTATATGACGGTTATTACTTCGATAAAATTTGATTGACGATTGACTTTTTTGTCGGTTTTTGTTACAATAAAGCGGTAGAAAGGAAGTGTTTTTATGCTGAAAAAATTATGGTGTCTTCTGCTGATAGTTTTCATGTTGGCAAGCACATTTGTTTTTGCTGATGAAAATTTCATAGAAGCAGGTTTTACACAGAAAATTAACCGCACCGCTTTTTTCGGAAACATTTCCGAGTGGGCAACTGAGGAGATTGAAAATGCACATAAAAAGAATTTGATTCCCGAAACTTTTTTTGGAAAAGATTTGGACGTGCCTGTAAGCAGAGGGGAGTTTGCGGCCGTTGCAGTTACCCTTTATGAAAAACTAACGGATTCAGAAATAGCTTATCAAAATACACCTTTTTGTGATATTAAAGGCAATCTCAATGAAACATACATCAAAAAAGCCTATGCAGCCGGAATTACTGCAGGTGTTAGTGATACACAGTTTGATCCGGATGCTTTCATCTCCAGAGAACAGTTTGCCACGATGCTTTGCAGAGTGTTTAAAAAATATGTATATCCTGATTGGAATTTATCAAATGACCAAAGCTATCCGCTGTTTTATGCTGCGGCACAGAAATTTGATGACGATAGCGACATTTCGGGATATGCCAAGGAAGCTGTTTATTTCTTATCCCTACATTCTGTGGTTAAGGGAGTGGGGGACAATCGTTTTAACGGATCCGACGAAAAAAATTTTGCTACCAGAGAACAGGCGATTTCTCTTTCCTTAAGATGCACGGAATTTCTTTTTACCAAGGAAATCATGGCTGATGCCAAACGATATCCCTCTGTTTCTGTTACCAATAAAATTCCCGGTATCCATAAATTCATATTAGACAGCCCGGAAGATCTCTCTGAAGTGGTTTTATATGACAATATTAAATATTTGAAAATTGATTCTGCCAATATTAGTGATTTTATTTTTTTAAAAGATTTGAATATCTCCTTACTGCAGGTACTTTATAATGAACAATCTCCCTTGGATTTTAGTTGTATCAATGCAGAGGAGATTGAACAGCTATATTTACTGAATGTGGATATTGTGAATACGGAAGCCGCCGCTGATTTTCAGAATTTGTTTTATTTTGTTTTAAAGCACGGTGCCAATCAGCCTCAACTTACCAATTTGGATTTTCTTTCTGAGTGCACCAAGATGAGAGAGATTCAAATTCAGAATTACGGTATCACGAATTTGGATTTTGCCAAAAATATGTCCAATTTACAAGAACTTTCCGTGATTCACTCTTCCTTGGAAGATATGAGTGGACTTTCAAATTGTTCTGCATTAAGTTCGCTTACTTTATCTTGTGGAAAACTAAAAGATATTTCGGCAGTCGGCAACTTGAAAAATTTACGTTCCCTGGATTTGTCTGATAATTACATAGAGAATGCAGATGCGGCTTGCGGATTATTGGCTCACTCATTATCCAATTTGAATCTATCTGACAATTTCATTGCCGAAGTCAATTTGACACACACTCCAAACACAGATATAAGGTTGGATGTTTCTCATAACTACATTTCCCGATTACCGAAAGAATTGCTGGACTTTTCTGAGGTGAATCTCAGCGGGAACAACATCTGTGAATTATCAGAGGAAGTAAAAGCAGCATTGCGAACAACAAAATGCTATATCAATTTGTATGATAATTTGCTGGATGAAGACACGATTCGTGAAATTGCCCGGAATGATTATGTATATTTTGGGCAGTATACCGTGGACCAGGCGGTAGAATTTACCAATCAGATCAAGAAAATACTTTCGTTTTTAGAAACAGAAAACGATTATAAAAAGGTGTATCAAATCGTAAATGGTGTTACGAATAGTATCCGGCTGGATTTTTCGTCACAAACTCCACACAAAGATGCTGCATATGGAGCATTGTTTGAAAAAACAGTATGTACCGGCAGTACCGATTTGACCAATGCTTTGTGTCGACATAGCGGTATTCGTGTAAAGCAATATCACGGTGATTTTGGTGACATCAATAATGGAGAGCGGCACGTTTGGACGTTGGTACAAATTGACGGTAATTTTTATCATTGCGACGCAATGCAGAACAAAGGAAAAACTGATCCGTTGCCGTATATTTTGTTGTCGGATGATGAAATGAAAAAGTATCCCTTTCTGTTAGATGCCTTAAATGTGTTTGCATGTGAGATGACGATCTCCAAAGCAGACAGGGAGGCTTTGCAACAAGGTTATGTGAACTGGTTACAGAAAAATAATATGCGTCAGTTTAATTTTCAATTGCTTGATTGAAATGATTTCTAAAAAACTTGACATCATACACTAAAATATGATATACTGACACCAAGTTTTTCAAAAGGAGCAGGTATGGAAATACAGGACATCAAGGGTTGGACATACGGTTTTATGAAAAAAAATGAAACCGAATGTATTGAATACATGATAGCCTTGCAAAGTGTTGCTTTGGATATTCTGGAAGAGGGAGATTATCAGTTGGCAGCATCTCTTTATTATGAAATGATTTATGGTATTGAGAAGCTTTGTACTTTGGATAAGGACTATTATGAACCTTCTTTATATATTGTGCTTTTTACGGTAGCTAAAATTGAAGCTTTTCATTTGGAAAATCGCGAAAAAGCCATTGACTTACTAAAACAAGCTTGTGCTGTTGCAAAAAAATGCACAGATTTTGACAGAGCAGATGCTGATATTGCAGAAAAGGATTTAGAGTTAATGCAGAATTTGCTTGCGAAACTGACTGCAGGAATTTCCATATTAGACTTAAAATCCAAAGACGGCGAAAATTTTTGGACATTGACAAACAGTTCAGCTTTTTCCAACATGCAATTGGATAATACCATTTCCGGAATTGGATGTTTGGTGTTGATTTTGGTTCTTGCAGGACTTTGTATATTATATTCTGTTGTGATGTCTTCCACGCCGAATTTCTAAGGAGAAAACTGTTTGCAAGCATAAAAAGTCTCTATCATATACAGAAAGGTATATGATAGAGACTTTTTTACAATATGAAACAAAACAGTCCCGAGGTTTCAAAGATTTGATATTCCAAAAAGTTATACAGTGCGATTTGCCTTTCTTTTCAGTTTATTCGGCGTTTTTCCAAAGTATTTTTTAAATGCCACAAAGAAACCGTTGGGACCTGTATAACCGCATTTTTCAGCAATTTCCGTCACCAGCAGGTTAGTATCTTGCAAAAGTGTTTTTGCAAGTTCCATTTTCATCATAGTGAGACGTTCGCTGAAGGATTGACCATACATTTTTTTAATGATTCGTTGAGTTTGCTGGGAGCTTAAGTGCAACAGTTCAGACAATTCGGTTAAGGAACCATGCTGGAAACTGTGAGTAAAATAATGATCAATCAGGTACGTACGGGAGCTATCAGTATCAGAGAAGGTATTAATCTGAGGATGATTTTCTCCGTGAGAATTGGTTGCTTTGATGAGTGCCATAATTTCGTGTAAACAAGCGGTAATCAGTTCATCTTTTTCAGGATATTCACTTTTTACATATTGCGCACAACGTTCAAAACAGGGAGTGAGCAACTGAGAATCCAGCCAGATGATATCTCCCTCTAAAATTTTCTGGAAGGAATCATAGTAATTGGAATCCTGGACTGCGGGATTTTTTTCTACGGTGAAAATCATACAAAAACGCTTTGCGGCGGGATGTATATTGGTTGTATGTGTGGTTCCGGGTGCAATAATCACCGTATCTCCCCGGTTAATAATTGTCCGCTCGGAGTCGGCAACTAAGGTCATATCACCCTGGAGCACATGAAACAGCTCATAGAGTTTGTGAGAATGCAGAAGCCCTTTGTGAGGAGCTTCGCCCACCGAATTAATATTGGAGAAGAACACAAAATTAGCATCTCCCAAGGAAAATCGGTATTCCCAATAGATATCATTCACAAAATAACTCAAAAATATCCCTTCTTTCTATCACATTATATCATGTTATTTTATAAAATGCAATAAAATATCAAAAAAAGATTAAAAAATGGTAAGTTTTTCAAGAAAAGTATCAAAAGGAATCGTAGATCTTATTTACATTATGGGAGGAAACAAGTTGTATTTTGAGAGAATGTCAAATGATTTATGTGATTTGACAAACCGAATTATTTTTGTTATAATAAAACCAGAATTTGAGTTTTTAGAGGAGAATCGTTATGAGTAAAGAATCTATTGATGCCTTCTTTCAAATGCTTACTCCCTATGTTGTCAGCATTGCTTGGAGACTTGTGGCAGCATTTATTGTTTTGGGTGTGGGCTTTAAAATTACCAAAAAATTGGTTAAATTATTTATAAACAGCCAGGCGTTTGTAAAGATGGATTCCAACGTGAGTTCATTTTTACGGAATCTATTTTCCATTGGATTAAAAACAGTTATCATTATCACTGCTGCAGGGATTATGGGAATTCCGATGACGTCTTTTGTCACAATTTTGGGCTCTTTGGCAGTGGCAATTGGCTTATCCTTGCAGGGAAGCCTTTCCAATATTGCAGGGGGGGTTATCGTTTTATTGTTTAAACCCTTTGCAATCGGAGATTATATTTCGGTAGATAACGTGGAAGGGGTTGTAACTGAAATTGGCCTTTATTATACGCAGTTAAAAAGTGTAGACAATCAGAAAATTGTGGTTCCTAATGCGATTATTTCCAATCAGACGATGGTAAATGTAACCCATCAGAAAACCAGACGTGTGGACTTGCAGGTTTGTGTTTCCTATGAGAGCGATATTGACACCGTGAAGGAGATTTTATTGGGCATCGCCGATGCTCACTCCAAAGTCATTAACGAGCCGGATATGCCTATGGCAAGATTAGCTGAGCATGGAGATCATGGTTTGATTTTTTCTTTCCGTTGCTGGTGCAACAGCGAGGATTACTGGGATGTTCGTTTTGATTTATTGGAAGAAATTAAAACAGCATTTGATATGCGTGGTATCAATATTCCGTATCCTCAGATGCAGGTACACATTAACCAATAGTTTTTAAAAAAGTTGCTCCTGATGCAATGTCAGAAAGAAATTGGGGTGCCTAAAAAAATCATCATGAATTGTTCAAAAACACCGTCGGGAAGTTTCTGATGGTGTTTTTTTATGTAATAGCTTCCGTCAAATCAGGAAATACTATGGACAAGTATTTATGGGAAAAGACGGAGGAATTTATGAATAAAGTGGTTATCTGTGGTGTGAACACCCAGGATTTACCTCGACTCAATCAGGATAAAAAGACAGTATTGCTTCAGCGAATTGCCCAGGGAGACAAAGAAGCCAGAGAAGAATTTATCAACGGAAATCTTCGGCTTGTGCTTAGTGTTATCAAGAAGTTTTCCAACCGTGGAGAAAACCCGGATGATTTGTTTCAAATTGGTTGCGTGGGATTGATGAAAGCTATTGATAATTTTGATCTTTCTCACGATGTGCGGTTTTCCACCTATGCGGTTCCGATGATTTTGGGGGAGATAAAACGCTATCTACGAGATTCCGGTGCTGTGAAGGTGAGCAGGTCTCTAAAAGATATTGCCTACCGTGCCCTTTCAGCAAAGGAAAAACTGACCATTTCGTTAGGACACGAACCAACTCCTTACGAAATTGCCAAGGAAATCGGAGTTACCCCTAAGGAAGTGTCTAACGCCTTAGATGCAATCTGTGATCCGGTTTCCTTATATGAACCCATTTACAATGATGGCGGAGATGTAATTTTAGTCATGGACCAGCTTTCCGATACCAAGCAGAGAGAAGAAAAGTGGCTGGGTGGTATTTGCGTGTCTCAAGCCATGGGAAAACTATCTGAAAAGGAACGAAAAATTTTATCCATGCGATTTTTTGAAGATAAAACACAAACAGAAATTGCTGAAGAAATCCACATTTCTCAGGCGCAGGTGTCCAGACTTGAGAAAAACGCATTGATTTCGATGCGAAAATATATTAACTAATCACATAAAAAGAAACCTCTCTTTCATACCAATAGTAGGGAAGGGAGGTTTCTTTTTGAAAAAAAGTGTTGTGTTTTTAAAAAATGTTTCATTCATGAGCGTTTGTTCCTTCCTTCTTCGCAGTTTGGGCTTGTCTTTTTCGGTGTATTTATCCAACACAATCGGTGCGGGGGCAATGGGAACATATCATCTGATTTTATCTGTTTATTTTTTTTCGGTTACGCTTGCTAGCTCCGGAATTGGATTGACCGTTACAAAGTTGGTGTCGGAAGAACTTGCCAAAGGAAATCGCGGGTCGGTTCGTTCTCTCCTTCAAAAAGCATTAAAATATTGCCTGTTTTGTAGTGGAATTGCTTTTGTTTTACTCACTTTGTCAGCTCAGTTTTTAGTGCGAAAAGTCTTTTTTGGGCAGATAACGGCAACACCTTTTTACATTTTGGCAGTGGGGTTGCCGTTTATCTCGATTTCTTCGGCATTGTCGGGATATTTTATTGCCATCAGAAAATCCGGGAAAACCACCTTTGCACAACTGTTTGAGCAACTCTTTAAAATGGGATTTACCGTGTTTTTGCTGTCTTTGACAGATACATCTGATCTTACCGTAATTTCCTGTGTTTTAGTGTTAGGAGGAACATTCGCAGAAATTCTCTCTTGCAGTTTTTATTATATTGCATACCGATTTGAGGAACGAAAAATAATGCGTCAAAAGCAAAATGGGCAATGGCGGAGGATTTTTTCTTTTTGTGTTCCCGTTGCAGTGAGTTCCTATCTTCGCTCGGGACTTTCTTCCGTAAAACAGCTTTTGATTCCAAATCGTCTTATGGTATTCGGCATTTCAAACGGAATAGCGGAATACGGACGGGTAAACGGAATGGTATTTCCTATTCTTATGTTTCCTCAGGCAATGCTTTCAGCTTTTGCTTCTCTCATCGTTCCGGAAATCACCGAACAACATACCTTAGACAGACAGAAAAATTTAAGAAGAATTCTTTCTAAAATTTTTCAGATTACTTTACTGTTTTCTGTGGCGGTAGGTGGGATTTTGCTTTGTTTTTCCGACAAATTATGTTTGTTTTTTTACGGCAACACCGAAACCGCCGTATATTTAAGATTGCTTGCTCCACTGGTGGTGATGATGTACTTAGACGATATTGTGGATGCCGTATTAAAAGGAATCAACTGTCAGGTGACGGTGGTCCGTATCAATATTTTGGATTCTGCTGTCGGAATTTGTCTTATGTGGTGGTTACTTCCCATCTATGGAATTCGCGGATATCTTACGGTCATTGCCGTGGGTGAAATTTTAAACGGAACACTTAGTATGATTACCTTAATCCGCCATACAGATTGCACGTTCGGGTTCCTTCGCAACATTCTTTTCCCAAGTGCACTCATAGGAGTTTGTGTTTGGTGTGCTAAAGTTTTATGTCCCAACGGATTATGGACCGCCATCAGCTTAACAGTCTTTTTATATGTCTGTTTGCTGTATTCCACGGGAATTTTCAGATATGATGACCTAAAATTATAATTTTTCTTGTTTTTTGGGGCAATGTGTGATACAATGAATTCATCCGAAAGAAAAGGAGTAAAAAAATGTCTTATACTGAAGAATTAACGAAAATCAAAGCGGATGTTTCCGTTTTCTATAAAACTGTTGATGACCTGCAATTACCATTGCAAGTTTTTTTTCCTGATTCTTTTGATCAAGCAAAATCCTATCCCACAGTGATCGCAATTCACGGTGGTGCCTGGAACTCCTTGAAAGAAACGCCTGTCGATTGGGATGGCGGCTGGATGGGGAACAACGTTAAATATTATCAACAAAAAGGGTACGTGGGAATCGTGTTTTCTTATCGGGATTTTGCTATTTGTCCTGACGGAGTTGGAGGAATTTTAGAAGATTGCCGTGATGCGATGGAGTATATTGCCAACACTTTTTCTTTTGTGGATGCCAACAATATTTTGCTGATGGGAGATTCCGCAGGGGGGCATCTTGCTTTATGTTTGGCAATGAACTTGCCCAATCATACTCCCTGTGCGTTACATCCTAAAAAAATAGCAGTATATAATCCTGTGACCGACTGCGTCAGCGGTCTCTGGAGTTATTGCGCCAAAGAACCAAACCTGTATTCTCCCGTTCATCATCCAAAAAAGATTGTCGCCGATATTTTGCTGATGCACGGCCTTTCGGATTCAGTGGTTTCCATTGAGGAGAGCCGTATTTTCACTCAAAAGATGAAGGAAGCGGGGAATCAAATCACGATGATGGAAATTCCCGGTGCCGAGCATGCATTTATTCTTTTTGGTTATACCAATTCAGAAGAAGGAGTTTTAGAAGCTCTGCGTCTTACGGACAAGCATTTTGATTTGTAAATTTTAAAGAAGGGAAACCAAATGAACCTTACCAAACGAAATTTCCTAACGGGCAACCAATTAAAAATTATAGCGGCATTGTTGATGGTTGTGGACCACATGGGGTTGATGCTGTATCCCGATATTGACACATTTCGTATCATCGGGCGCCTTTCTTTCCCCTTATTTGCGTTTAAGATTGCCGAGGGTTGTGTTTACACCAAAAATAAAATCAAGTATTTTTCATGGATTTTTTTACTTGGCATTCTCTGTCAAGTTGTGTTTTACTATGTTGAAAAAAGCACAGATTTAGGCATTTTAATTACCTTTTCTTTCTCGATATTACTCTGTTATTTGTTGGAGTATTTAAAGAAGACTCTGTTTTCAAAAGAAAAAGGAATCCTTATCAAATTTCTTTTGGTAATTGCTTTTGTGTTTTCCATTTACGCCACTTACTTATTTAATCAGAAATATTACGTGGATTACGGTTTTTGGGGTTGTGTATTGCCCTTGTTTGCCTGTTTGTTTCGCACAGTGAAATCAAACGGAAAAGAGTACTTAAAAAGTTTGGACCACAATTTTATTCATGTGATTTTATTTGGGATAGGGTTATACATACTTTCCTTAGATATCGGCTATGTGCAGATGTATTCCATGTGGGCACTTCCGTTGTTGCTTTTATATTCGGGCAAACGTGGAAAATGGCGAATGAAATGGTTTTTCTATATTTTCTATCCCGCCCATTTTGTGCTGCTGGCACTTGCCCAGCAATTATTTTTTTAAGGAATAGGGTGATTGACTATGGCACTTTTTAAAAAACAACAAACAAAGCAGAAAACAATCTCGTTTGCCGATTATCAAATCATTCAGAGATTGCAAGAAAAAGGGGATGGAATGAGTGGCAAGGATGCCTATGAAATCGCTCTTTGCTACAGCCGAAATGAATACGATATTGAGGACGAAAAACGGACTTTGTTGTGGCTTTTAAAGGCATATCAAATGGGGTGTTCTTCTGCATTGCAAGACATAGAAATATATGCAAAAAAAGGTCGCATTTCTGCCATGAAAGTAATTGCCGAAGAACGCTCAGACAGACTTTTGCCCAAAGATGCCGACAGAATGTGGAAAAAGATATTTACCTATTATCGTCAAGCTTTCGACAAGAAGGCATCTGATTTGGAAGCGTGTATCACCTTGGCAGATTGTTATTTTTACGGTCGAGGAACAAAGCAAGACTATTCTGAAGCACGCAGTTTATATCACCACGCTGCCGACCTTGGAGATGAAAAATCCCGTATTAAAGTTGGCGAAATTTATGAATTCGGTTATTGCGGCGACAAAAATTATCGTGTGGCATTTGATTGCTATGAAAAAGCATTTTCCAAAGAACCCAAAGCCGCAGAAGAAGCGATGGAACGGCTTTCTCAAACACCGGATATCAATATCAAAGGTCTTTTGGGACAGTTTTATTTTGAAAAATTAAAAAAATACGATCAGGCGATTGCTCTTTTTGAAGTCGCTTACCAAAAATGCTACAGCAAATCTTCGGCAAAGTTTTTGGCAGATATGTATTGTGCAAGAAATCAAGAAGCTGATATTGAAAAGGCAATAGGGTTGTATGAGAAAGCGGCATTGAATGACTGTTATGAAGATGCTGCAATGGCGCTCGGAAAACTTTATGAGGAAGGCATTCTTGTTCCAAAAGATTTGAAAAAGGCGGTGGATTGGTATGAAGCATCCACCAAAAAGGCAAGCAAAAAATTTGTTCTTCCGCCCTTTTTTCTTTTTCCTTATTGGGGAGTTGAATATATCAGCCGATTGGCAAATCAGAATGTTGCATATGCCCAGAGAAAAATGGGAGATATTTATGATCGAGGATACCTCCTTGAACAAGATTATGAGAAAGCAATCAACTATTACACAAGGGCATCTCAAAACGGAGATACCGAAGCAACAACGTTACTGGAGAAATGCCGTGAGAAACTTCGTCAAAAGCAAAAGCTAGAGCAAGAAAAAGTCATCAAGGAATTCGAAAGAGGGGTAGAAGAGTTAAAGATACTGTTAGAAAACATGGAATCCAACAAGCCAAAAGAAGATTTTTCCTTGCCGGATTTTGGCAAAATTACTTCTTTTGAAAATACCGTTCTTCCTGATTCTTCTGCTCCATCGTCTATGGTTAATGATGTTTCGTACACCGAGAGTGCTCCTTCCTGCAGTTACCCGGACATTACTCTGGATATTGCATCGGGGATTTATAATCCCTATGATGCAACCACATCGGACAGTCCTTACGATTACTATATAGATGTAAGTGATATGTAGGGGTATTTGTTT
>JAFYVF010000030.1 GCA_017549265.1 Clostridia bacterium | reverse complement strand
GTATGATTGATGCACTGCTTCCCGACGGTGCTTCCGATCCCATTATTATGGAATTGGACACCAACCAGATGCCCGCTCTTGCTATTACCATGACCAGCCCCACCGGTTTTACCGAATTTTCCAACTTAGCGGAAAACACTCTGCTGGACCGTTTGGAATCAGTTTCCGGGGTTGCATCGGTAACCGCCACCGGGGTATATGACAATCAGCTTCAGATCAATGTCAGAAAAGAAAAATTAGACCAATACGGAATCAGCTTTACCCAATTGGCAGGTCTGATTCAGATGGAAAGTGCCACTCTTCCCGGCGGTCAGGTGGTGGAAGGTCACAACACCTTCACCATCAAAACCAAAGCAGATATCAAAACACTGCAGGAAGTGGAAAATCTGGTAGTACAAACAGTTTACGGCAACGTAAAACTGTCGGAACTGGCTGACATTTCTATTGCTCCCAAAGATACAGAATCTTCCGTTTCAGTAAACGGAGACGGAGCAATCAGCTTTTATATGTACAAACAGCCCAACTACAGCACCACCGAAGTGTGTGAAGCGTTAATCGACGAGCTGGACCAGATTTGTGAAGACTATAACGGTATGCGTTATATCGTGATTTTGGACCAGGCAGAAAGCATTAAAGATTCCATCAACTCTTTGCTGGAATCCGGTCTTTGGGGAGCACTGTTTGCCGTATTGGTTCTGTTTGTGTTCTTACGAAGCATCCGTTCCACCATTGTTATCGGCTGCGCAATTCCTATTTCCATCATTGTTACTTTTGTATTTATGTACTTTAACAAGATGTCTATCAATACCATGTCTCTCTCCGGATTGGTGCTTGGGGTAGGGATGCTGGTGGATAACTCAGTGGTTGTGCTGGAAAGCATTTACGGTTATCTGGAAAAAGGCTATTCCAAAACGGAAGCTGCCGTGTTAGGAACCAAAACAGTGGCAATGGCAGTTGTTGCTTCCACGCTGACCTCAGTGGCAGTATATATCCCCTTATTCTTTATGAGTGATAACATTGCCATCACCATGTTTAAAGAAGTGGCAATGACCATTATGTTTGCCTTAGGCGCTTCTTTATTGGTTGCGTTAACCTTAGTGCCGGTGCTGTGCTCCAAAATTCTGAAGGTAAACACCAAAGCTTTAGAACGTGCAAAAAAAGACAGTTTCCTGATGAAAGGCTACAAAAAAGTGCTGAATTTTGCTTTCCGTCGAAAAGGTCTGGTAATCATCATCGGCGTTGGAGCGTTTGTGGTAAGCATTATGGGCACAGGCATGTTGGGAATGGAAATGTTCCCTGCCACCGATAGCGGAAGTGTGCAAATCTCCTTAGAACTGCCAAAAGGAACCGAACTTGCCGAAACCAAACAAGTGGGAAATGAAATTCTGACTGTTGCACTGGATCGAATTACTCCCCTTGTTACGGTAACTGACTGTATGGAAAGTTATGGTTCAGCAGGCATGAGCTTCATGTCCTCCTCCGACAGCAGCACAGGAACCATCACCCTGCTGCTGGAAGACCGCAAAAACCGTGATTACTCCTCAGAAGATATTGCCGAAGAGCTCCGCAATGCCTTGCAGGATTTTGCAGGCGTAAACATCAAGGTTTCCGCTTCTGATATGACTTCATTACTAATGGGTACAGGAAGCAATGTGGGAATCAATATCAAAGGTCAGGAATTTGAGGAATTGGAACGTCTTGCCAACGAATGCAAAACTTATTTAATGAGTTTGGACGGTGTTCGTGATGTTACCACCACTTTGGATGAAGTTTCTTACGAATATAATGTGATTATCGACCGTGATAAAACCGCATTATACGGCATTTCTGCCAGAAGTATTGCCCAAACGGTGCAAACCGCATTTTTAGGAAGCCAGGCAGGATCCGTTCGTATTGACGGAAATGAGTACGACGTTGTGGTTCGCTACGATGATCAGTACCGCAACACCAAAGACGATTTGGGCAACATTATGATTGCATCGCCCACCGGCATGCAGATTCCGCTATCTGAACTGGCAACCATTGAAAAAGAATCTGTGCCCCTTTCTATCGAACGAAATGCCAAAGAACGAATTGTTACCGTTTCTGCCACCGCATACGGAAAAACTCCCGGTGAAATCAACGACAAAATTGAGGAATTCTTAAAAGGAGTTCCCGTGGAAAACGGCTATTCTATCACCACCGGGGATTCTGCAAAAGAAATGGAAGAATCCTTTAGTCTTTTATTCTTAATGCTTGGCGTATCTGTGCTATTGGTTTATATGGTAATGGCAGCACAGTTTGAATCTCTCTTACATCCCTTTGCGGTTATGTTTGCCATTCCCCTGTCTATGATTGGGATTGTTATTGCTTTAATGATTGCAGGAATGCCGCTGTCCATCCCCGCACTAATTGGTATCATTGCACTAAGCGGTGTGGTAGTAAACAACGCCATTGTGTTAATTGATTACGCAAACCAACTGCGACGGGAAGGCATTTCTTTGCTCGATGCCCTAAAAACCTCTTGTGTTGCCAGAATCCGCCCCATTTTAATTACCACCATAACTACGATTTTAGGTTTATTCCCCATGGCGGTTTCCCAGGGTGAAGGAGCGGAACTGATGCAACCTCTTGCAGTATCATTTATCGGCGGTCTGACGATTTCTACCGTACTGACTCTGGTATTTGTTCCCTGCGTCTACATGATTTTGGAAAGTATCAAAGCAAAACTCTTTAAAAAATTCAAAAAAGACGATTCTGCCTCAAAAGAGGAATCCGCAACCGTTGCCGTCTCCGAATAAAAAAACTTGTCCGAACAGTGTTGACAGAAACCATCTGTCAACACTGTTTTTTTATGTTTGAATTTCTGCCGGTTTTTCTTCAAAAAAGAGCCGTTTTTTCCACATTTTGGAGCCTACTTTTTCCCTTTCATAAAAATTTAAAAAAAATGTAAAGAAATTTTAAAAAAATACTTGATTTTTTTCAAAAATATGTTAAAATGTATATAAAAGTGGATGAAAGTGGCACGTTTGCCCACGAAGTGGTGTAAATCGAAGCAAAAATCCCATTTTGGGGTGGAGCTGGTGGCACTTTCCCAAAAAACGAACAGAAAGGGTATTTTTCCAGGTATGTTTTACGGTCAGGCAAAACATTCCATAGATGCCAAAGGCAGAGTAATACTTCCATCCAAATACCGTGAGGATTTGGGTGAAAGTTTTTTCGTGCTTCGCGGGTTTGAAAAATGCCTGTTTGTATACACCAAAGAAGACTACCGTGAACTGGAAGCAAAAATCAAAGCGCTCCCCATCTCCAATGACGGTGGCAGAATCCAACGATACATTTTCAACTATACCGAGCTTGTTACCACAGATAAACAAGGCAGATTCGTAATCCCACCCGGGCTTCGGGAATTTGCAGGATTAAACAAAGATATCATTATCGCAGGCGCTTCCTCCAGAATTGAAATCTGGGATGTTGAAGAATACGAAAAATATGAAAAGCAGACCGAGGATGAACCTCAGAAGCTTTCTGAAATTTTGAATATATTTGGAATTTAAGATGATGGAATTCAAACATGTAAGCGTGTTACTCCAGGAATGTATCGACGGACTTGCAATCAACTGTGACGGCATCTACGTGGACGCCACGATGGGTGGTGCAGGCCATTCCCGAAAAATTTGCGAAAAGCTCTCCGAAAACGGCATGTTTATCGGTGTGGATAGGGATGAAGAAGCTTTCGCTGTGGCAACCGGTCGTTTAGCTGACACCTGTTGTCAAAAACAGTTCATTCGTTCTGATTTTCGCAACATTGGCGATTACGTAACCACTCCCGTGGACGGTATCCTGGCAGACCTAGGAGTTTCCTCCTATCAGCTTGACAATAAGGACCGCGGCTTTTCCTATCGGGAAGATGCACCTTTGGATATGAGAATGGATCAAACTTCTCCCTTTAGTGCAAAAACCGTGGTAAACACCTATTCCGTTCAACAGTTAACCCAAATCATTTCCACCTACGGAGAAGAAAAGTTTGCTTTAAGTATTGCAAAAAATATTGTAAAACAAAGAGAAGAAAAAGAAATTGAAACCACAGGTGAGTTGATTGAGATTATCCGTCGCTCCATGCCGGCAAAAAGTCTTCGGGAAAAGCATCCTGCAAAGCGTACGTTCCAGGCAATCCGCATTGAGGTAAACGGCGAACTGGAATCATTGAAACAAGGCCTTAAGAGCTTTTTTGACCTCTTAAAACCCGGTGGAAGAATGTGCATCATCACGTTCCATTCTTTAGAAGATCGAATTGTAAAAGAATATTTTAAAAGCCTTGTGAATGTCTGCACCTGTCCCCCTGAATTTCCGGTATGTGTGTGTGGCAAGAAACCTTTGGCAAAAATCATTACAAGAAAACCCATCCTCCCCTCTCCCGATGAGTTGGAACAAAACCCCAGAAGCAAATCAGCTAAGCTTCGCATTATAGAAAAACTTTAGGAATTTTCTTT
>JAFYVF010000029.1 GCA_017549265.1 Clostridia bacterium | reverse complement strand
GCTTTTTTTGTTAGCAGATTTTCACCACGGGCTTGATTAAGTCGGCAGGTTTTTCTTTCATTAAGAAAAGCGCCTCTTCGATTTTGTCAAAGCCTTCAAATACGTGGGTCACCAATCGGCTGGTATCCAGTTTGCCCGTTGCCAAAAGAGATGCCATTTTCTCCATTTTAAGGCGTCCGCCGGGAGTTAATCCACCGTTGATTTTCTTGTGTCCCATTCCAACACCCCATTCCACTCGGGGGATAGAAATGGTGTCACCTTCCCCCAAATAGTTCACGTTTCCGATGGAGCCGCCTGCACGTACGATTCGGATGGCCTGGTCAAAAGTGTTGTTGTCGCCACCTGCAATAATCACACGGTCAACCCCTCTGCCACCTGTTTTTTGAAGGATTTGCTCCACAATGTCTCCTTCGCGGTAATTGATAATATCGGTGGCACCGTAATATTTTGCCGCTTCCACACAATTGGGACGGGAACCTACCGCAAACAGACGGGCAGCCCCTTTTTTGTTGGCACCCGCTACGCTCATAAGTCCCACGGGACCAATCCCAATGACACAAACCGTGTCACCAAATTCGATATCGCAAAGTTCTGCACCGTGGAAACCTGTTACCACCATATCGGGGAGCATACAAGCGGCAACCGGATCCACGCCTTCGGGCAGTAACGCTAAATTGGCATCCGCTTCGTTTACGTGAAAATATTCGGCAAACACACCGTCTTTAAAGTTGGAAAATTTCCAGCCGGACAGCATTCCGGTGGAGTGCATGGGAACTCCTGCCTGAGAATAGAGTGTGCCCCAGTCAGGGGTAATGGCAGGCACAATTACCTTATCACCGGGTTTAAAATCGTGAACCAGTTCACCCACTTCGTCCACAATTCCAACCGCTTCGTGACCTAAAATCATATTATGACGGTCACCGATAGCACCTGACCACACAGTATGAATATCTGAGGTGCAGGGGGCAATACAAATCGGTCGTACGATGGCATCCAACGGACCGCAAGTCGGTTTTTCCTTTTCAATCCAACCCGTTTCCCCAATTTTTATCATTGCATAGCCTTTCATCAAAAATCTCCTTTCCAATTAGGTATTTGTATGGTATTTTTTCCGTAATCAACGGATTTATACCAAATTTGGGAAATTGAGTGTTACAGGTTGGAATTTTTCAAAAACTATTGACAAAGGGTTGCTTTTTTGATATACTTTTTGAGTATCCTTATGGGAATATATTGATCATAAGGGCCTTTAGCTCAGTTGGTTAGAGCTCCCGGCTCATAACCGGTCGGTCCTGGGTTCGAGTCCCCGAAGGCCCACCAAAAAAAGGACACCGCAAGGTGTTCTTTTTTATTGCAAAAAAGTTTCGGGGACTCGAACACTGAGAGGGCACGAGCGTAAAAAAGCTGTCTTACGAAAAGTAAGACAGCTTTTACATTTGTTATTTATTTGTTGAAAACCATATAGATATCGTTCATATCATAAACCAGCTGATCACCCTGAATCGTAAATACATCAGCAATACCGTTGTCACCAACGAAACTGATCTGATCGCCACTCTGTGTCCAAGTAAGATTCTGAAGCGCCACACCGTTATACATCTCTGCGGTACCGTCAGAATATACGGTAAGAGTCATTTCGGGTGCGGTATCCAAGGGAACTTCCTCGCCACTCATTGTAAAAGCGGACAGTGTGTAGGTTCCTTCAATCCCAGTGGAGACAGCAGCAATGGTTTCGTTACAGTATTGACAAGTGTAATAATCGGTACCCTGTGCATCCGTGTGGCTGTATTCATCGTCACTTAATGCTTCGTAACAGTTTTCACAACGGCATTTTGCACAGCTGTAACAAACATCGTCGTCATCGTATGTATTGAGCACGTTTCCACATTCTTTACAGTATATGCCGGAATTACAATCCTTACAGTAGGTATATTCGTCACCGTATTCGTCTGTGTAGGTGTAGTCCACTTCTGTACGGTTTAGCACTTCATTACAATCCCAGCAGACATAATCTGCACACTCATAGCACACATCGTCATCATCAGATTTTCCAAGCATACTACCGCAGTCATCGCAGTACTTTCTGCTGTCACAGTCTTCGCAGTAATAATGAGTGCCGTACACAGTATCCTCGGTGTAGGAGATTTCCGATTTATTCAGAACTTCATTACAATACCAGCAGGCGTAGTCCGCACAGCTATAACACACATCGTCGTCATCAGATGTTCTGAGCATACCACTGCAGTCATCACAGTATTTTCCGCTGTCACAATCTTCGCAGTAATACTGAGTGCCGTATGCAGTGTCTACGGTGTGGGAAATTTCTGATTTTTTCAGAACTTCATTACAATTCCAGCAGGAGTAGTCTGCACAACTATAACACACATCGTCATCATCAGATTTTCTAAGTATACCACCGCAGTCATCACAGTATTTTCCGCTGTCACAATCTTCGCAGTAATACTGAGTGCCGTATTCAGTCTCGTTGGTGTAGGAGATTTCTGATTTTTTCAGAACTTCACTACAATACCAGCAGGTGTAATCTGCGCAGCTATAACATACGTCATCATCTTCTCCTGTCTGCAGTACAGCATCACAGTCTTCACAATAGTTTCCTGTATCGCAGTGTTTGCAATACGCCTTATCTTGAGCTGATATGTGTGCAATTTCTTTTTCTTCGATGACTTCACTACAGTCCCAACAGGTATATTCGGCACAAGACAAGCATTGCCTATCAAGATCAAACATATCTAATGGATAGTCACAGTCTTCACAGTATTTTCCCGTATTACAGTCTTTGCAGATGACGTGCTCGTTTGTGCCACCATAAATGTCGGTATATCGATAGTCAACTTCATCGTATTTTAACACTTCGCCGCAGTGATAGCACCAGTAGTCTGCACAATAATAACATACGTCATCATCATCGTGCTCATCTAGCATATAATCGCAGCCTTCACAGTATTTGCCGGTATTACAGTCTTTGCAGTAGTTGTATTCCCATTCGGTGACATAGCTGTAATCAATTTCAGCTTCGGTTAATACCTCGTGGCAACCGTCACAGTAAAGTTGTGCACAATCCCAGCAGATATCATCGTCATCGTTTAAGGGAAGGGGTGTTTCGCATTTTCTGCAGTCCTTCGCTTCTGTACAGTCGTCGCAGGTTCTGTCATCCTTATTGATTACTTCGGTGCTGCAGCTTGGGCAAACAGTGTAGTCCTTGCTGTAGTAGGAAGATACACACGAGAGACAAACAGTATCGTCATCTGTTTTTTCTAACAAGCCGTCACAGATTTGGCAATGCTTGTCGGATTCACAGTTTCTGCAGTAAAAATATCCGTTATCATCAATCCAGAAAATATCCTCGGCAGAAAGTCGGTTTTCCGGATTGCTTGTAAAAGGTTGTACGGATGCATAGGTTCCGTCATATACTTTGATGCCACAACTGATACAAAAAGGTTCCACATAGTTTCCGGTCAGGTCGTCTATACAGTTTTCACAGTAGTAACCTGTTTCGATATCTTTAGCACAGCTGCGGCATTTTCTGCAATCAGGGCAGTATCCGTCAACATTATCCGGGTTAAAGGTGTCACATTCTTTACAGGTATGCGATTCGATACAGCTTGCACAGTAGGACTCTTTTTTGCTGATTTTACCTTCACAAATATCGCATTTTCCGTCGCCGGGACCAAAAATATCGGTGAAGAAAAAGAGTGCAGCTAAAATCAGTAATACACCAAGTGCAATTGCCACAGGTAATATCCATTTTTTCTTTTTCTTAGGGGTAGCTTCTGTGGAAGCTGTTACCGGGGCATTTTCTTGTTTTATTGGTGTATGAGAAGACTGTTGTTTAGAATTCTGAGCAGTTTGTTGAACAGGAGTCTGTACGGTTTGCTGAGCAGGAGCCTGTACGGGTGTCTGAATAGGCTGCTGCTGAATGGGAGTCTGCACAGGCTGTGGTTGTTGATCCTGAACGAAACTTCCGCATACCTGACAAAATTTTGAATCGTTTGGAACATGGCTTCCGCAATGATTACAAGTCATCTAAAAAACTCTCCTTTGGATATATTGATACTATATTGTAATTGCATTGTATCACTTAATCCTGCAAAAAGCAATAGATTCCAACATTTTTTTCTAAATTGTTCAAAGAACTGAAACATAGATTAAGGACAATATGCCTTTTCACAAATCGGAATATTTCAAAGAAATCTTCTTTCGAGTACGTCTTTTTTGTTAGAAGCGTTAGGTGGGTACAGTTTTTCCTTGACAGCTTGCGAAACATTCGATATAATAAAATGGTAATAAATAGAAATCAAAGAGGTATATTATGGAAGCCTTATTATTTGCAGAGCTCCCCATTTCCGATGCCCTAAAAGAAGGTATTGCACAAATGGGATTTATAAAGACCACACCCATTCAGCAGGAAAGTTTATTTCCGATTTTAGAGGGACGAGACTTAGTAGCACAAGCACCCACGGGAACAGGGAAGACCTGTGCTTTTGGCGTGCCTATTTTAGAACAGTTAATTCCTGATGAAGAAGTGGTGCAGGCGTTGGTGCTTTGCCCAACCCGTGAATTGGTGATGCAGACGGCGGAGGAGCTGGGAAAACTGTCTCGCTATCAAAAGGGAATTCGGATTTCCACGTTATATGGTGGACAGCCCATAGAACGTCAGCTTGCAGATTTAAAAAAACGTCCTCAAATTGTGGTTGCAACGCCGGGCAGACTGATGGATCACTTACGAAGACGCAGTGTCCGTTTGGTGAATCTTTCTCATTTAGTGTTGGATGAGGCGGACGAAATGCTCAATATGGGCTTTCGTGACGATATTGAGACTATTTTAGAAACTGCTCCCACTGAACGTCAGACTGTTTTGTTCTCTGCAACGATGCCCTCAGAAATCAAAGAAATTGCCCAAAATTATCAAAAAAAAGACCGTGTGTTTGTCAAGATTACGGGTGACGTGCTCACCGTTTCCAATGTGGCGGAATATTATTTGGAAGTGAAAGGTCCAAAAAAACTGGATGCTTTAAGCAGACTTTTGGATTTGCACGGGTACGGACTTTCTTTGGTATTTTGCAACACCAAAAAGAAAACATCTGAAATTACCGAAGAGCTGATTGCTCGTGGATATCCTGCCGAAATGCTGCATGGTGATATGAAACAGCCCGAGCGTGACAGGGTAATGAACCGTTTTAAATCGGGAAAAACCGAAATTTTGGTGGCAACTGATATTGCAGCCCGTGGAATTGACGTGGAAAATGTGGAGGCGGTATTCAATTTTGATGTGCCTCAGTTTGAAGAATATTATGTTCACCGTATCGGCAGAACCGGCAGAGCGGATAAAAAAGGCGTTTCCTATACCTTTGTGGCAGGTAAGGAAATGTTTAAATTAAAAGAGATTATGAAATACACCAAATCCCACATTGAACCCTATAAAACACCATCAGAAGCAGATGTTGTGGAGGCAAGGGTTAAGAAAACGGTTGGAAAAGCTGTTTCTATGGTGGGTAGCTCTAATTTCGAGAGATATCTTCAGATTACAAAGGATATTGTTGGTGAAGGAAAACTGACAGCAACAGAATTGTCTGCGGCACTCATTTGTATGCTCACCGAAGAAAAGAAAATAGAGAAAAAGCCGAAAGAAACACGGGAAGTCACTAAAAAAACAGGTGCTCAGCAGGGCATGGCAAGACTGTTTATCGGTCTTGGTTCTTTAGATAAAATTCGTCCCCGTCATATTGTGGAGCTGATTTCTTCCAATACTCCCGTACAGGGGAATGAAGTAGGGGCGGTAGATATTTTTGATAAATATTCCTTCTTTGAAATTCCCGCCGAAAAAGCAGACGATGTGTTGGAATCTTTCAAGGATTTAACCTATCGTGGCAGGGAAGTGTTTGTGGAAAAAGCTCAGGCTACTCAAAAGAATCCTAAGGGTGCTAAAAAAACAGATAAATCCGGCAAAAAAGAAGCAAAAAATCAAAAAGGTTTTCGAAGATAACGTAGTCAAAAAAAAGCGGTGAAATCACCGCTTTTTTTGGTTTTTATATCATTTTCGTTATAAGGGGGTGTGGTGCTGACTTGGTATTGTGGTTTTTTTATCAATCTGCGCGATAGGATTTTCTTCCCAGATGCACACATCCGCATACACCAAAAATCTTGTTTTGGGGATACTTTTTGTAATCAATGTATGCAGTGCCGCAATGCGGACAGCTAAACGAGTTATAATAACGGAAAGTTTTTCCTTCCTCTTCGTATGTCCAGGTTTCTTTGTCAAACTCATAAGCTGTGATTTCGCAACAATCCAAACCATCATCGGAATATGCGATATCACTTTGCGACATATAGAATGCGTATCCGTGAAAACAGAAGGATTTACCGCAATCGGGACAAATACCAATCAGTCTGATATTGGAAGGTGTTGTATAGCCCCGGTATTTTAAGGCTTTCATCGGCAAATCCTTCCCTCTGAGCATCTCGTAGCGTTTTTTGGATGCCTCCCCACCGAATGCAAGAAAATGTGCTTCCATACGGTACCCGATATCACCGGATGTCATGCTTCTTTTGGTTGGATCATCGGAAATAAAACCGTCAATCTGTGCTATGGGAGCGGATGGAATTCCTTGCATGTAGATCCTAATACTGATAATGAAGTATTTTCCGTTAAAGTTTTCATCTTTTTCAGTTTGCAGACAATATTCCACAGTTTTGACACCATCTTCCAAAACAGAAATGACAGGTTCTTTTTCTGACAATGAAATCGCTCCCGTAAATTCAAATTGCGATGTGTCAGAATAGCTGCTTTTCCACTTTAAAAAGAGTTTGGAATCAAAGTGAACGGTTTGTCCGTCCAATTTGATGGGAGATACTTTACTTTTTGTTTTTTGATATTTTGCTTGGGAGATAAATCCCTGTGATTGTAATTTGTCGAAGATGTCTTCAATATCCGTCAGGTCGAATTTATGGCGAGTGTAAGGCAACTCCTTGTGAAACCTTTCTGTGAATGATTCTTTCGAAATATCTTTATGAAAAGTAAATATGTTGCGGCATCCTCCTGCCATTGGGACGGTTATCTGATGATATATGGTGCAAGACTGATCTTCATTGGTTTCAAGCCATAGGCGTTCTTCCTCGTGATATGGGCCGCTCCCTGATATGTAATTGTACAGTATGACCTTGGGCGGACTGACTCTTGGCATTGTGTATGAAAGGGTTTCCTTTTTTTCTGCCGGTTTGTTTAACTGCTGCAGTTTTCTTTTTATGAAAAATGTATCAATTTTATATTTGAATATACTAAGAGCTGCAATACCTGCGAAGATTAACAAAAAAAATAGCACTAAGGTAAAGAAAGCACCGGACTGTTTTGCTGATTTTTTTGGCTTATCGGTTTCCACCGGAGAAGAATTTGTATCCGCTCCTGCTGCATTGCCGGTTGGAAAAAATTCTTCTTGAAACGAAACGGTATCCACAATGTTTTTTGTTTCCTCTGATGTGACAAGTAAGATATTGTCGGATACAAAGGAAATAGTGCAGTATTGATCTTTAAAATAAAATTGATACAGTATGTTCGCATATTGCTTGTTATTTTCCGTGGAAATATATGCGATGTAAATTCCCTGATAGGCATTGGAATCTGTAACAATTATCTTTGGCGTTTCATGAAAAAATGCGAACGAATCTTTGCTGCGAACAGACTGTTCCAAGGCCTTTAAATGTTTTTCTGAAAAAACAGAATACTTTAAATCAGAAAAATTCCCAAAAGCAACTTTTGCAGAAATAGTTGCGGGAATATCACGAATGGAGTGGTCAACGGTACGCCATTCATAATCCGATATTTGTTTATAGTACTCCGGAAATTCGATGATAATCGGATGGTTCTGAGCGTTTATTGAAGCACTTGATAATAACAGGAGAAGAAAGGCGATTACAATAATTTTCAATTTTTTCATAAATCATATCTTTCCAATTTCTTTTTTTGTTTCCATGTAGTGATGGGAGTTTGAGTGTTGTTGATTATACCATATTACGATTGCCATGTCAACGGATTTTTTCCGGGCTCGAAAAGAGGCAGGTGTGTATCCGACGGATTGCAATCATAAAAAGAAATGATAAATACACGTAAACAAAAAAACTTTCTCTCAATCGGAGAAAGTTTTTTTGAAAATTGATTTAGCCTTCGATTACAATTTCAATCGCAGCGCTCTGGGGAGGCAGGCTGAAGGTGGTAGCTTCCATATGAGTACCGGAGATTTTCATACCTGCTTCTAAATCGTTGATCATATAGAATCTTCTGTTCATTACGTGATGAATGTTGGTTTCTTCAGAAACATTCAGCCGGATTTCACCATTTTCGGTTTCAACCAACACGAAATCTTCACCCACTTCTTTGATAGTGCCGGAGAATGCAACATTTGCAATTTCAACTTCTTCCGCTAAGAACATTTCTTCATACATTTCCACGCTCATAACGTTTTTCGCAGTTGCCTGAGCAGGTAAGCTCATGGTCATAGCGTTATCGGTATATTCCACCATAAATTCGGTACCTTCAGTGATAGCATCTAAGCCCATACCCTGGAAGATGGTTTCTTCAGAGAAGGTGATAATCACTTCGCCCATGATTTCATCCATTGCCAGTACGGAACCGTCTTTCACAGCTTCTAAAGCGGTTACAACTCTGTAGGTGTTTTCTTCTTCTTTGGGGTCGGTAATTTTGATTTCACCGTTTAAGTCCACTTCGCAACCGGTACCCTGCAGAATATTTTCTACAAAGCTTACGGGAACATAGGTTCTGTCATCCACCAGCTGAGGAGCAATTCCTAAGCTCATGGGAGCCATTTTAGAGAAGGTGTATTCATCTTTGGTGGGGTACATGGTGATATAGTGAACACCTCTGGTTAAGGTAATCATTGTGGTTTCGTTATCATAATCAACGGTGTAACCTAATTTTTCGCACAGAGCTCTTAAGGGAAGCATTACATTGTCGCCGTCCACATAGGTATCTGCATTCAGCACATCACCGTTTACAATCATTTTGTAAATGGGTTTGGTCATAGGGATGAATGCTCCGTTTTCTGCTGCTTCGGTATCAATGGGAGCAGAGATGGTCATGATTTCACCCTGGATGTTGTCTGCACCGTCGTGCAGGTATTCAGCGAATACTGCGCCGGTGGTTAAGGTTGCGGACACTAAAAGTCCTGCGGTTAAAGTTTTGATAGATTTTTTCATGGGGTTTCCTCCATATATATTTATTTTTTTATTCATTTTATGTATCGCTTTTGGCGATGCACGCTTTTAAAGACGGAGCTTGTTATAAAAAGTTCCATAATTTTTTAAAAATTTCTATATTTTTTAAAAAAATTGTTAAAAAATTACCAATAGGGTTGAAAAGTGTAAACATGTATACTATAATATATAAGGTTTTAAGGAGATTTTAACGATGAAGGCAACGAAAAAAATTCAGTTATCGGATCATTTTACATATCAACGTCTGTTACGTTTTACCTTTCCCTCTATTGTGATGATGGTGTTTACCTCTCTTTATGGAGTAGTGGATGGTATCTTTGTTTCCAACTATGCAGGGAAAACAGCCTTTGCTGCCATCAACCTTATCTGGCCTATGGTGATGATATTGGGTTCCGTTGGATTTATGTTCGGAACGGGTGGCAGTGCCTTGGTTGCCAAAATTTTGGGAGAAGGCAATCAGAAATACGCGAACCGTGTGTTTTCAGCCATTGTGTATACTTCGTCATTTTTGGGGATTTTAATCAGCGTTTTGGGGCTTATTTTTATTCGTCCCATTGTATCGATGCTGGGGGCAAGCGGTCAACTGGCAGAGGATACGGCGATGTATGGCAGTGTTCTGTTTTCTGCAGTGGTGACATTTATGCTGCAAAATGAATTCCAGTCCCTTTTAGTGGTAGCGGAAAAACCCAACATGGGGCTTTGGGTGACGGTTGCCGCCGGATTGACCAATATCGTGTTGGATTTTGTTTTAATTGGCTTATTGGGATGGGGACTTTTGGGTGCCGCTTTGGCAACCGCTTTTTCTCAAGTGGTTGGTTGTATCATTCCGCTTTGTTATTTCATTTTTAATAAAAAAGGGGTTCTCAGATTGGGAAAACCCGGATGGTATCCTAAGGAGCTTTTAAAATCCTGTGCCAACGGTGCTTCTGAAATGCTTTCCAATATTTCTTTGTCTTTGGTAAACATCTTATATAATATACAGTTTTTTAAAATTGCAGGAGAGAACGGTCTTTCTGCCTACGGAGTTATGATGTATATCAACTTTGTGTTTATATCCGCTTTTTTGGGATATTCCATGGGGATTGCGCCTGTCATCAGTTATCATTATGGGGCGAAAAATACGGACGAACTAAAAAATCTGCTTCGAAAAAGTACAAAAGTGTTAGCTGTTTGCTCTGTGGCGATGTTTGGCTTGTCAGAACTACTCAGTAAGCCATTTTCTGCAATGTTTGTGGGTTTTGACGAAACTCTTTATCAAATGACTTGTCGGGGATTTATGATTTATTCCGTGTCGTTTTTGCTTTCGGGTTTCAATATTTTTTCTTCCGCGTTCTTTACGGCGTTAAACAACGGGTTTGTTTCTGCAATGTTATCCTTTTTCAGAACCCTTGTATTCCCGGTGATTACCGTTTGGATTTTTCCTGTTTTGTTCGGCCTGGACGGTCTTTGGGGTGCGGTGATTGGTGCGGAAATGTTAGCACTTCTTCTAAGCACTTGGTTTCTGTTTAAGAATCGGAAGCATTATCAATATTAAAATAACTAAAAAAACAAATTGTTTGACTTTTTTTGCAAATACAAAAAAGCAGACATCAGTTATACTGTAAGTAAGAAAAATAAAAAAATCGGAGGTTATTCTATTATGAATAAAACAACGCTTGTAGTAATGGCAGCAGGCTTAGGCAGCCGTTACGGCGGTTTAAAACAGATTGACCCTATCGGTCCCAGCGGCGAAATTATTATTGACTATTCCGTATTTGATGCGGTAAAAGCAGGCTTTTCCAAAGTAGTTTTCATCATCAAAAAAGAAAACGAAGAAATTTTCAAAGAAGTAATCGGCAACAAATTGGAAGGTACCATTGAAGTAGCGTATGCATTCCAGGATGTGAACGATATTCCCGGCGGCAATACATACGACAGAGAAAAACCCTGGGTACCGGTCATGCAGTACTGGCTGCAAAACCCTATGTGGATACTCCCTTTGCAGTAATTAATGCAGACGATTTTTACGGTAGCACCACTTTTAGCGGCTTGCAGAAATTTTTGGAAAATGTTTCCGATAATGACCGTTACCAGTATGCAATGATGGGCTTTGTTTTAGAAAACACCTTAACCGATAATGGTTCTGTGGCAAGAGGTATCTGCGAAGTTTCTGAAGACGGTTTATTAAAAACCATTACCGAACGTACCAAAATTCAGAAATTCGGCAACGAAACCAAATTTGAAGAAAACGGCGAGTGGACTGTTATTCCCGAAGGAAGCTTCGTTTCTATGAATACCTGGGGCTTCACTCCCAGCATTTTTGATGAGCTGGAAAAAAGACTTCCCAAATTTTTAGAAGACAGCAAGGATAATATCTTAAAAGCAGAATATTTTCTGCCTTCTGTTGTGGATGAACTGATCCGCGAAAACAAGGCAGACGTGAAAGTGTTACCCTGCAACGAAAAATGGTACGGTGTTACCTATAAAGAAGATAAAGAACCCGTTATGGCAGCCATCCGTAACATGGTGGATGACGGCGCTTATCCTGAAAAACTGTGGAAATAAGTAAAATAATCTGAAAAAAGGAATCCGAAAGGGTTCCTTTTTTGTGTGATGATATTGTTTGACAAGGAAATTTTATATACAACAGAGGAGGAATAAATGGCAGAATATTCTAAATTAGAAACAACAAGAAAATACAAAAAACCTTGGTCTCTCATTTTTGTTTTATTCTAAAAATAGCTGTTTTTTTATGAATTTTTTTTGTTGTGTAACTCCGCTGTTTGCAAGGGATGACAAGTTGTCGAGTGAGGGAGAAAGCCACTTTTTTGCCATTTTTCCTTGACATTTTGTTACAAATGTGTTACAATAACCATGGTCGTATGTTTCGTACGAAGAACGGTTATGTTTTGCGGGAGTCGTTTTTTTCTTGAAAAATTGACTCATATGTGAGATTTTTATAGCTGTTGAGAAAATCTGTTTTTGTGTTATTTTGGCCGTTTCTTTCGTACAATACAAAGAAAGGAGGGAATGCTGGATTGCGTAAAAGTTTCGTAACATTGGTAGGTACAGTCATTCTTTTACTTGTTTGTTCATTGTCTGTGTTTGCAGAGTCTCGTTTCGTACAGGCCAGCGTGTTAAACTTAAGAACCGAACCGAACACTGATAGCATCGTGATTGATCAGCCTGTTCGCGGAGATGAAGTGGAACTGTTGGAAATTACCAACGAGAATTGGGTAAAAGTATCGTTTGGCGGCCGTAGTGGTTATGTTGCAAGACAATATCTTGCTGTTTCCCGTGAGGCTACCCAGTTGGGTTCTCGTAGCGGAAGAAGAGAATACAGCGAGCCCACTGTGATAGACTATGCTAAACAGTTTATCGGTACCCCCTATGTTTATGGTGGATCCACCCCGAGCGGTTTTGACTGCTCCGGCTTTGTACAGTATGTTTATAGCCAGTTTGGCGTGAATTTATCCAGAACCAGCTATAGCCAGGTTTTGGAAGGCACCTACGTGCCCAGATCGGAACTCCAGCCCGGAGATTTAGTATTCTTCGGAAGTGCAAGTAATGTTCATCACGTTGGTATTTATGTTGCTGACGGAACATTTATTCATGCACCGAGACCCGGTAAATCAGTCTGCATTGAAACTCTCGACAGCGGGTATTATAATGATAAATATTATACTGCCAGAAGAGTGAAGTAACACGACCGAAATTACATGATGCATATGAAAAAATACTGTGGGAGAAATCCGGCAGTATTTTTTCTTTCTTTGGTTATTTTTAAAAAAAGGAGGTGGCAGATGGTGAAAGCAAAACAGAATAAAATGATATATTCATTTTCGGATGAAGAAATTTTCTTGGCAAAAGAAACACTGAAAAGGCTTCTTTTGTGGTACCAAAAAAGCCATCGGGATTTACCATGGCGAAAAACACGTGACCCGTACTGTATCTGGATTTCTGAGATTATGTTGCAGCAAACCAGAGTGGAAGCCGTGAAAGAGTATTACCGCCGTTTCCTGGAGACTTTGCCCAATATTTCGGCATTGGCAGAAGCAGAGGAAGAACAGGTTTTAAAATTGTGGGAAGGTCTTGGTTATTACAGTCGTGCCAGAAATTTGCAAAAAGCTGCTTGCGAAATTATGGAAAAACACGAGGGAGTATTTCCTTCTGATTGGGATTCTGTGCGAAAATTGCCCGGGATTGGTGACTATACTGCAGGCGCAATTTTATCCATCGCGTTTGGTCAACCCGTTCCTGCCGTGGACGGAAATGTTTTGCGGGTGTTAAGCCGTGTGTTGCACGATGAGGCAGACATTCTGGACAACAAAACCAAGGTTCGTATGAGCGAGCTGTTACGGCAGGTTTATCCTCACGAACATTGTTCTGAAGTGACGCAAAGTTTGATGGAGTTAGGTGCAATGGTTTGTGTGCCAAACGGAGACCCAAAATGCCACGAATGTCCGCTTTCGGAGATTTGTATTGCAAAAGAGATGGGCGATGCGGACACTTTGCCCGTTAAAAGTAAAAAAACTGCTCGGAAGATTGAACAAAAAACGGTGTTGATTCTGCAGTCAGGTGAAAAATATGCTATCAGAAAACGTACTGAAAGAGGACTTCTTCATGGCATGTGGGAACCTATCAACTGTGAAGGACATCTTTTAGAATCTGAAATCAAAAAGCAATATCCTCTTGCTCAAAAAATCAAAAAAAATGGGACACATCGCCACATTTTTACCCATATTGAGTGGGATATGATAGGTTATTCGGTAGAACTTCCCGAACAAGTGGGGGATTACCAATGGGTAAGTAAGGAAGAATTGAAATCTACCTATGCCATCCCCAAGGCATTTCAGCCGTTTTTTAAAGATTTAAAGCAAAAATATTTCTGAAAAAATCCCGATGTAAACAGTGTTGCGATAAAATTCGAAAATCCCGCGACAGTTCTAACCGCAGAAGGTAACATACAGGAATTGTGATGTTAAAACATCCCTCTCATAAGAGGGATGTTTTTCTTTGTATAACATTCTTCAAAAAACCATATAATCAAAAGAAGACTTTTTTGGAAAAAGGGGAGTGTTCTTTTGAAAAAGCTGTTTCATAGCCTGTGGGTTCAATTACTGTTGGTTGGGGTACTTTTGATTTTAGTTCATAAAGTGTTCAATGACCAAACTGCTATCTCCGAATTTTTTCAAAGGATTTACACGGTGTTTCGTCCCTTTCTCATCGGTGGATTGGTGGCACTGTTTTTAAGTAAGCCCTGTTCCTTTTTTGAAAAACGGTTCCAACGTCACCCCAATTCCTTCATTTCTCATCATGCTACGGGATTTGGCGTGGGCGTGGTGTACGGTGTGTTGGCTGTGGCGATATGGCTGTCGTTGCAGGTGATTCTGCCCGGCGTGGTGAAAAACTTGGAAATGCTGATTCGGGCTTTGCCCGATTATTATGAGGAGACCATGGCGTTTTTGTCTCAGAATTCTTGGCTGTCTTCGCTCAATCTTTCAGAGAGACTTTCCCCTTTTTTGGAGCAATTATTATCGGCGGAATCGGTCAGCCGTTATATGGAATATTTATCCCGGATGGCAACTTCTGTGGTTTCGGTTCTGACGGGAATTGTGGTGTCGGTATATATGCTGTTGGAAAAGAAAATGCTTTTATGCGCAGGAAAACGTTTGGTGGCTTTGACGGTCAGAAAAACGGACCGACACAAGGTATTTGCTCATCTTAGAAAACTTGGAAATCTGTTTTATTCCTATTTTACGGGGCTGGGTTTGGATGCGTTGCTTGTGGGAACGTTATCGGTGATTCTGTTCTATGCCTTCGGAGTTCCTTATGCCTTTTTATTCGGCGTGTTTTCGGGGATTTGTAACCTGATTCCGTTTTTTGGACCCATCTTTGCGGCAGGCGTTATTTTCCTGCTTAGCTTTTTATCGTTGGGACTTGGAAAAGCTCTTTGGATTTTAGTCTTGCAAATCATTTTAGGTCAGCTTGACGCCAATGTGATTCAGCCGAAAATTGTGGGAAAGTCAGTGGGAATCAGTCCATTTTGGGTGATTTTTGCTGTGTTGGTGTTTGGGGAACTTTGGGGCGTTGCAGGAATGATTTTAGGAGTTCCTATTGTGGCAGTGGCACGGTTTTGGTTTTTTGAATTGGAGGAAGCAAGATACCAATAAAAAATACACAGGATGGTTTCATCCTGTGTATTTTTGGTTGATTTATTTGTTGGGGAAATACTGGAATAAATTACATTTAATCATACCGTTATAAAGCTTTCGCTTTTTATCGGAGAATTTGCCGTAATAATCCTCAAATTTTTCTTCGGGCGTTAAGATGAATGCAGACCAGCCCGGCAATTTTTTACGGAAGACCTGACCCATTTGTTTGTAAAGCAGACGACAGGCTTCTTCGTCCAGCAGACGTTCGCCGTAAGGGGGATTGCAGACAATGGTGCCTTCCGGGTAGGGCGGGTTGAAATCTGCCACATCTTTTTGAGAAATTTCCATGAAATCAAAAGTGCCTGACAGCTTGGCATTATGGGTGGTCAACGCCACTGCATTGGGGTCAATGTCGGATGCCAATATTTTCAGTTTGGAATCGTTACGGATTAAGCTTTTTGCTTCGGTTTTGGCGTCTCTCCAGATTTTTTTGGGAATTTGCGGGAAATACATTGCCGAAAAGTCACGGTTTAAACCGGGGGCAATGTTTTTGGCAATCAACCCTGCTTCAATGGGGATGGTGCCCGAACCCGAAAACGGGTCTGCAAACACACCGTCATAACGGAAACGGCTTAAGGTGACAATGGCTGCGGCGATGGTTTCCTTTAGAGGTGCCTGATTGGAATTCCTACGGTAACCACGTTTATGTAAGGGTTGTCCCGAAGTGTCTATCATCAGGGTCAAAACATCTTTCATTAGACTAAATTCCACCTGATAGAGCACTCCCGATTCCGGGAAATAACTCTGATGATAAGCCCCTTCCAAAGAACGTACAATGGCTTTTTTGATAACAGACTGACAGCCGGGTACACTGAACAGTTTAGATTTCAGGGAATATCCTTTCACGGGGAAGGAGTCGTTTTTGCCAATCCAGTTTTTCCAGGGAAGGCTTTTAGTGAAATCGAACAGCTCATCAAAGGTGGTCACCTTTTTTTCACCCATTTTGATGAGGATTCTTTCTCCGCAACGAATCCACAGATTACAGCGGGCAATAGCAGATTCATCGCCTAAAAAAGTGACTCTGCCGTCGGCAACTTCGGTGACCTCGTAGCCTAATTTTTTCACTTCTTTGGAAACTAAAGCTTCCATTCCGAATAAGGTTGTGATAATCAGTTCCATACTTATTTCACCAAAGTGAAGCCTGCGTCTTCCACAGCTTCTTTGATGGCATTTTCTGACACTTCTTTGGTAAGGGTAAGAGTTGCGGATTTTTCTTCTAAATTCACTGTTGCGCTGACGCCGTCCAGCTCATTTAAAGCATTTTCCACACGACGGGAGCAGTGCGCACAGCTCATACCGTCTATATAAATAATTTTTTCCATAAGAAAGCACTCCTTTTTGTTTTGTTTTCTTTATCATAACATACTTTTCTAAAAAAATCAATCGGACACAGAAAATCTGTGCCCGATTTTTTGATATTTTCAATATTTTCAATTATGCAGAATAGTTTTTTGTCAGATGCTCAACAATTCTTTGTCCCAGTTCGGTAATTTTTTGGAAGTCTTCCCCTTCTAACATCACCCGATATAATGGTTCGGTTCCTGAGGGGCGCAAAAGCACCCTGCCGCGTTCTCCCAAAATGGTTTTGGTATTTTCCAAAATTGCCAGAAGTTCAGTATCTTTTGTGATTTTATCTTTGGCATCTTTGGTGATTTTCACATTATAGAGCACTTGAGGAAGTTTGGTCATCAGGCGGGTTAATTCCGAGAACATAACGTTCCTTTCAGAAAGAATTTCTGCCATTTTGAGGGCTGTTAAAATACCGTCACCCGTAACGGCATCCTGCGGAAAAATAATGTGACCCGACTGTTCTCCGCCAAGTGCATAACCGCCTGTTTGCAGTTCTTCCCAAACATAGCGGTCGCCAACTTTAGTGGATATGACCGAAATTCCTTGTTCTTTCGCAAATAGGGTAAGTCCTAAATTGCTCATCACCGTTGCCACTAAAGTGTTTTTTGACAACTTGTTTTGTTGCATCATGTGATAGGAAAAAACAGCAAGTGCCTGATCTCCGTCCACTTCGTTTCCAAATTCGTCGCTGAAGAGGGCACGGTCGCCGTCACCATCAAAAGCAATGCCGAAATCTGCACCGTTTTCTTTTGTGAAGCGGCAGATGTTTTCCATATGCGTGGAACCGCAACCTTCATTGATGTTGATGCCGTCAGGGGTGTTTCCGATTGCAAACACTTGGGCGCCTAAGCGTTGGAAAACGTCTTCGGCAATTTGTGACGTGGCACCGTTTGCACAGTCTAAGGCAACTTTCATGCCTGAAAAATCAGCAGAAGTCCTGCCGATGAGCCACTCAATATAGTCTTCTTTGGCATCGGGAGAGGGGAGAAGGGTTCCGATTTTATCGTCTGAAGGGTTTGGGAATTTGTTTTGGGTTCGAACGAATGCTTCAATAGAATCTTCGGCTTCGTCCGGAAATTTCATACCGTTTTTATCAAACAGTTTGATGCCGTTATATTCGGTGGGATTATGGGACGCAGAAACCATAATGCCCCCATCACATTGATATTTTTTGGCGAAAAGACTGACTGCCGGAGTGGGTAAAATGCCCAATTTTATCACATTTCCGCCAGCGGACAAAATGCCGCTGGTTAAAGCAGCTTCCAACATATCACCTGAAATTCGGGTGTCTTTTCCGATGGCGATTGTGGGCTGTTTATGTGTTTGTTTCAGATAGCTCGTCAGTGCCCTGCCAATATCATATGCCAGCGGTGCACTCAGGTCACGGTTGACAATTCCTCTTACGCCGTCGGTACCAAACAGTTGTCCCATAGTGTGTCCACTACTCCTTTATGACTAAGATTTCATACAACACATCATCATAGCTGAAGGCAACCACGGTATCCCCGGTTTCGTAGCGACTATCTGCAATTTCAAGAAAATCGGAAGTTTCAATTTTTCCGTTGGAATTTAGCTCATACACATAAACCGGATTGTTCACTTCGTAGAGCTTTGTGGTATCTCCTGCTAAAGAAATCAGCTCAATTCCTTTTTCCTTATAGGTTTCTTTGACGGTCCCCACAGCAATGTGTCTTTTGGTAGTATTGCCTACGGTTAACAGTTCTATGCGATTTTCTTCCGGAAGATTATTTGCGTTGAAACCGATGCTTACCTGGCGGATTTCATCGTAAAGATTGCGGTAGTAAGAAATCACATCACCCGGTTTGATATCGGTGCGGGATAAAAAGGCACTGCTTGTAATTTTTACTTTTTCCGAAAGCAACAGGGTGGTCAATTTTCCATCCTGATAACCTTCCACTTTGGTCATCAGTTCACCCTGTTCATTCATGACGGTAGAAACACGGGAAACCACGAAAAAGTAGTTGTACGGTTTTGTCGATTTTTCCTCGGTTTCTTCGTTATTTTCAGGTTTTTCATAGTTTAACGCTCTGTTCAGCATTGTTGCAATTTCTGCACGGGTAATTTCCTTGTTGGGACCGAAAGTGCCGTCGGGATAACCGTTGATGAGCCCTTCCCGATTTAAAATTTTCACTGCAGGGCGGTAAGCTTCATCTACCTGTTCCATATCAGAGAAGGAAACAGATTTATCCATAGGAGAATCGGTTAATTTCAGTGCAATACAGATGGCATACGCCACTTCCTGACGGGTGACATTCTGATTGGAATGGAAATTTTTGGAAATTAAAAAATATCCGCCACTATTGGATACGTAGGGATAGAACCAATCCTGTTCGGAAACATCTTCGTAAGAAACCTGGGATTGATTGCCGAACATTAATGTGATTAATTTGGTGAATTCTGCACGGGTAATTTCCTTGTTGGGACCGAAAGTGCCGTCGGGATATCCGTTTATGTATCCTTCTTGGGAAAGGTTTAAGATTGCCTGTTTTGCCCAATCATAATTTTCGGTAATATCGGGAAAAGCAAACACGGGAACCGTTAAGATACTCATCACAAGGATAGCGCACAATAATTGTTTCAGTAATTTCATATTAAAATTCCTTTCTTAGGTGTTTCGATTGTATAGACGGAAGTTTTTGAGAAAAAGTTTCTGCCTTTTCTGTTGGAAAATTCCAAAGAGCTATTTTATTTTGCTTATTATAACTGAAAGCAGTAGATTTTGTCAATAATAAACCGTGATAAATTAAAATAAAACGGGAAGGACGGGGAGCAAGAATATGTGGTTGCTGATAGGGAAAACAGCTCTCATCTACGTGGTGGTGAACATCGCTATGCGCTGTATGGGGAAACGTCAGGTGGGAGAACTTTCCACCTCAGAGGTGATTGTGGCATTTTTGATTTCGGAAGTGGCATCTGCTCCGCTCAGTAATCCCGAAGTTTGTGTATGGATGAATATGATTGCAATTTTTGTGCTGGTGGGAATGGAATTTTTGTATTCTTATCTGAGCATGAAATGGCCGTTTTTTATGACGTTGACACAGGGTAGACCCACCGTGATTATTGAGAATGGAACCATTTTGGAAGAAGCACTTTTAAGAAACCGTTTGACCATCATGGAGCTCAATGAAGAATTGCGTTTAAAAAACATCAACATTGCCGATGTGTATCTGGCAATTATTGAAAATAACGGGCAACTGAGTATCATTCCCACCAACGGAGCATCCGGTGTTACCAGAAGTGATTTAGGGGTCAATGTTCAGTCTTCTCCCCAGGATTTTGCAGTGATTATCGATGGGAAAATTTTAGAAGATAATTTAAAGCGGGTGGGGAAAAATAACAAGTGGTTGGAGAAATATCTTCGGTCAAAAAATGTTGCTTCCGAAAAAGAAATTTTGGCTCTTTATGCTGACCAGAATGGTGTCACTTTTTTTCAAAAAAAACTGTCGAAGAACAAAAAAACAAAAAAACTGTTCAAAACGGCAAAAAAAACTGAAAAAAAATAACGATTGTTGTGTAATTCTTAGGTTGACAAACCAAAAAAAGTGTTGTATAATGTAAGCGATAAAAGAAACAAATACAAATGTATTTGAAATCAATTTAACGTTGCTACAGAAAAAAGCGATGAAACAGAAAAGAGGATGATTACAATGGCATTCAAAAGCGGAATCTGGGAATCAGAAATCAATGTCAGAAACTTCATTTTAAACAACTACACCGAGTACACCGGTGACGAAAGCTTTTTAGCAGGTCCCACCGAGCGTACCACGAAATTATGGGACGAACTTTGTGAACGTCTGAAAGTGGAAAGAGAACGTGGCGGTGTTTATGATATCGACGAAAAAACCATCTCTACCGTGTCCTCCCACAAACCCGGTTATATTGACCAAGAATTAGAGCAGATTGTTGGTGTGCAGACCGACGAACCCTTAAAAAGAGCAATTATGCCCTTCGGCGGCATTCGTTTGGTACATACTTCCTTAGATGCATACGGCAAAAAGCTGGATCCCGAAGTAGCAAACATTTTCAAATATCGTAAAACTCATAACGACGGTGTATTTGATGCATATACCGACGAAATGAAAAAAGCACGTCACACCGGTATCATCACCGGTCTGCCCGATGCATACGGCCGTGGCAGAATTATCGGTGACTACCGTAGAGTAGCATTGTATGGTGTGGATTTCTTGATTGAGCAGAAAGAAATTGCGAAAAAGAAAATCAACCCCGTAATTATGGACAGCCCCCATATCCGTTTAAGAGAAGAAATCTCTGAACAGATTCGTTCCTTAAAAGAACTCAAAGTGATGGCTGAAAGCTACGGCTTTGATATTTCCAAACCTGCAACCAATGTAAAAGAAGCAATCCAGTGGTTATACTTCGGTTACTTAGGTGCAGTAAAAGAACAGAACGGTGCTGCAATGTCCTTAGGTAGAGTTTCCACCTTCTTAGACTGCTATGCAGAAAAAGACCTGGCAGAAGGCACCTTCACTGAAGAAGAAATTCAGGAATTTGTAGACCATTTCATCATGAAATTAAGAATTGTTCGTTTCTTACGTACTCCTGCTTATGATGAATTATTCTCCGGTGACCCCACCTGGATTACCGAAGCAATCGGCGGTATGGCTGAAAACGGAAAAAGCTTAGTTTCCAAAATGTCTTACAGATTCTTACATACCTTAACCAACTTAGGTCCCGCTCCCGAACCGAACATGACTGTTCTGTGGAGCGAAAACCTGCCCGAAGCATTCAAAAAATACTGTGCAAAAGTGTCTATCCAAACTTCTTCCATCCAGTATGAAAATGACGAGCTGATGAGAGAAAAATTTGGTGATGACTACGGTATTGCT
>JAFYVF010000028.1 GCA_017549265.1 Clostridia bacterium | reverse complement strand
GCTTATACACAACAAGTTTCACCACAATATCCCCCTGAATACCAAATTGAACAGCCGATGAAATGGTATAAATTTTTAATTTATTTTAGTTTGTTTGCAGCTGCAGTTTTGAATTTATCCACCGGTATTCAGTTGCTTACCGGTGCTCATTATCAAGGGGATGCTGAGTTGGTTTATGAAGTATTCGCCGGACTGAAGAGTGTGGATATGATGATGGGAATTGCTTCTATTGCTTTTGCAGTATTTGCACTTTATACCAGATTTCAGCTTTCTGGATTCCGGAAAAATGGTCCTGCTGTGGTAGTGGCGTTTTATGCGTTCAGCGCAGTCTTGAATATTGCATATCTCATTGGACTCAACTCTGTTATTCCTGCAGAGGTGATCGGTCAGCTTAATACCAGCAGCTTTTTCAGTAGTATTATTACATCAGCGGTTCTGGTTGTTGCTAATAAAGTTTATTTTGATAAAAGAAAACATCTTTTCGTAAAATAATCATCCGAATAATTCAGCCGACAAAGAGAAATACTTCCAAAAATATATTGGTTAATAAGAGAGCTGTATTCATAAACAATATAGCTACATAACGATTGTTGCAAAAGAGTTGTGAATCCGAAAGATTCGCAACTCTTTTTTTACTTTAAAAATTGACAAGAGCAATCAAAGGTGTTATAATAATAGCAATCATATAAACAGGAGATTTTTTTATGATTACTGTACTCAATCAAAAATTGTATAACACCATAGAAGAACAAAAAGAACAAATTTTATCCATTGCAGAAGAAATTTTAAAAAATCCTGAGGTAGGATATTTTGAAGAAAAAACATCTGCCTTGGTAAGAAAAACCTTCGACGATTTAGAAATTACATATGAATATCCATTAGCCATAACCGGTGTGAAAGCCATTTTGGATACCAAAAAAGAAGGACCCAATATTTGTATTATTGGAGAAATGGATTCTTTGATTTGCAAAGGACATCCTTTCTGTGATGAAGAGGGGAAAGCTCATGCCTGCGGACATCATGCTCAGGTTGCGGCAATGCTTGGTGCAGCAATCGGACTCAAGAAAAGCGATGTTTACAAAGAATTGTGCGGAAAAATTACCTTTATGGCAGTTCCTGCCGAAGAATTTATCGATTTGTCTTCCCGTAAAGAATTAAAAGCACGGGGGAAAATTGAATATTTTGGTGGTAAGCAACAGCTTTTTTATGAAGGTGCTTTTTGTGATGTTGACATTGTGATGATGATTCACGCTCAAACAGAAGCTCCCGAAGGAAAATTCTATTCCAGAACCTCTAATCTTGGCTTTATGGCAAAAACCATTACCTTCCGCGGAAAAGCGGCTCACGGCAGTCGTCCCGATGAGGGGGTAAATGCCCTCAATGCGGCGGCACTTGCCATTTTAGGAATTCATTCCAACCGTGACACCTTTACCGAGGAAGAACATATCCGAATTCATCCCATTATCACCAAAGGCGGTGATGTGGTGAATTCCGTTCCTGATGAAGTTTGCATTGAAACCTATGTCAGAGGTGCAACTTTTGATGCCATCCGAAAGGGAAGTGATGCGGTAAACCGAGCAGTATACGGTGCGGCCCAGATGATTGGTGCAGAAGCAACCATTGAAGATATGCTTGGGTTTTTACCCTTAAAAGAAAGTAATGAAATCAATGATGTGATGGACGAGGTTGCCAAAGAAGTGTTGGGAGATGATTGTTTGGTATGGAATGTGCCTGCAGTCGGTTCTTCTGATATCGGGGATGTAAGTTGTGTGATTCCCACCGTTCAGCCTTCTATCGGCGGCTTTTCGGGCAAAATTCATTCCAAGGATTTTTTCGTCACCGATGCTGATGTTGCTTATATCGGTGCGGCGAAAATTTTAGCCGGAACAGTGAGTGATTTATTGGCAAACAATGCGGAAAAGGCAAAAACAGTGATTGAAAATTTTACTCCCCTATTTACCCGGGATGAATATCTGGCATATTTAAAACAGGGCAAAATTTAATGAGTAAAACGGATTGTAACATAAAACTGTTGCAATCCGTTTTTATATCAAAAAGAATAAATCTTTTTAAAAAAAAGAACTGATTTGCTATTGACAAAATTTGTCGGTGGGTGTATGATTATTATCGTTGGAATTTGATTCCAAAATAAGCAGAGTAGGAAATAATGCGTCAAGTGAGAAGAGAACGGGAAGTTGTCTCTTTTACGAAAGTTTTTTGATTTTTTTGATTATTTGGATTTTCGTTTCACAATCAGGAAAATCGATGAAAAAAACTGCGATGTTATTTCCGCATTCCGTTGCTACAAAAGAATACAAAAACCGCTGTTATATTGCGGGGTTATGCGTCCTTTTTGTAGTGTGATACAAGAAAGGATTTTTTTTATGTCTAAAACAACAAATTTAAGAAGAATGATCATTTTGGCATTTTTGATAGCGCTAAATATTGTGCTGGTCAGACTGCTTTCTTTTCAGACTCCTGTATCTCGTTTGGATTTCGGATTTTTGCCAATTTCGATGGCAGGAGCAATGTTCGGACCAATCTGGGGCGGTATTGCCGGCGGACTTGCTGATATTGGCGGAATGCTTTTTAATTCCAAAGGGATGGCGTTTTTTTTCGGTTGGACTTTAAACGCAATCTTACACGGTGTGTTTTACGGGTTATTTCTCTACCAAAAGAAAAAAACATTGGTTCGTATTTTATTATGCGTGATTCTCAAAGGAATTTTAATTGATTTACTGTTAGGAAGTATTTGGGGTGCAATTTTTAGAGGTGGAATGCATCTCGTTGGTGCTGTTTTGTGGGAACGGTTGATTGTTTTCTTAATCAAAGCACCTTTGGAAATTATTATGGGATATATCTTCTTCCATGCATTATCTCCTCAGGTAAAAGAGTTGAAAGAGGTGTAAATTATGAAAGAAAAATCAAAGCAGGATTTTGTAAGTTATGCCAATAGTTTTCAAACGGTTATTAACTTGGGATTGGAACGGATTACGGCACTGCTAAATTGTGCCGGGAATCCGCAAGATAAACTTTCTGTGATTCACGTAGCAGGAACCAACGGGAAAGGTTCGGTATGTGCATTTTTGCAGACGATGCTAACCAAATCCGGTAAGAAGACGGGGAAATTTATTTCTCCCAATATGATCAGGGTGAATGAAAGAATTTCCATCGATGGAGTAGAAATCGCAGATACGGATTTAAACCGTCTATTATCTAAAATTGAAAGCTACTTGCCCAAAGTGAAAGCAGAAACCGGGGAACTTCCATCTCAGTTTGAAGTATGGACGGCGGTTGCATTTTGCTATTTTTTAGAGCGAAACTGTGATGTGGTTGTGTTGGAAACCGGTCTTGGCGGTCGTTTTGATGCCACCAATGTGATAAAAAAACCGCTTTGCACCGTGATTACCAGAATTGCTATTGATCACGTGGCATATTTGGGAGACACCATTGCAAAAATAGCATATGAAAAAGCAGGGATTATCAAAGAAAACGTCCCGCTCGTAACCTTGCCTCAGGATGCGGAGGCTATGACGGTCTTACAAGATGTTGCAAAAGAAAAAAATGCACCGCTTTTTGTTACTAAAACTCCCGTGGTTGGTAATCCCGAAAAATGCTATGAAACATTTTCATATGGTGATTTGAGAAATCTTATATGCGGTATTTCGGGATATCACCAAATTGAAAATGCCTCGTTGGCGATTGAAACTGCATTGCAGCTAAATCTTTCTGAGGATTATATCAGAGATGGACTTAAAGAAGCCAGACATATCGGCAGATTGGAATTGGTTGAAGAGAGGATATTGTTTGACGGCGCGCATAATCTGAACGGGATGCTGGCTTTGAAAAAAAGTTTGGATAGATACTATCCTGACACCGAGAAAATTTTTGTATCAGCTTTTATGAAAGATAAAGACATTAAAGAAAGTTTAGCTGTCTTTTCAGGCGAAACATTCTACTTCGTTTCGGTTTCTGATAACGAACGTAGTGAAACTCCTGAAAACTTATGCAGAATTGGCAACGAAAGCGGCGTTTTCGGAAGTGCTTTTTCAGATTTGAAAACTGCGATTTCTGCTGCGAAAGAGACAGGCAAACTGATTGTTGTTTGCGGCTCCTTGTATCTTTATATGGATTTATGGAATTTGATAGAAAAAAACAAGAAAAAATAACTGAAAAATTCGTGGAAAACACTTGCATTTTCCGCGAATTTTTGTTATAATAAAATGATTCAATTTATCTTGGTTTTGTAAGAAATCATCAGGAAAGGAAAACTTCGGTATGTATTTGAAAACCATTGAACTAAACGGCTTCAAATCTTTTCCCGATAAAACAGTTTTAGACTTTACAGGGGGCGTTACCACCATTGTTGGTCCCAACGGTTCCGGAAAGAGTAATATTTCCGATGCAATTCGTTGGGTTTTGGGGGAATCTCGTGCAAAGTCTCTTCGTGGTGGCAATATGCAGGATGTTATATTTTCCGGTACCGCCAGAAGAAAGCCGATGAATTATGCCGAAGTTTCCGTTACCATTGACAATTCTGATCATGCACTGCAGATTGATTTTGATGAAGTGATGATTACCCGTCGGGTTTATCGTTCAGGCGAAGGGGAATATTTTATCAACAAATCTCCTTGTCGTATGAAAGATATCAATGAGCTCTTTATGGATACCGGTCTCGGTCGTGACGGATATTCCATTGTGGGTCAAGGTAAGATTGACGAAATTATTTCCGGGAAGCCTCAGGACAGACGTAATTTTTTTGAAGAAGCAGCCGGAATTTCCAAATACCGTCATAAAAAAGATGAAGCAGAGAGAAAACTAAATCAGACGAATGACAATCTGCTTCGCCTCAACGATATTTTGTCTGAGCTGGAACAGCGTCTTCCGGCATTAGAAAAATCTTCAAAGAAAGCGGCAATGTATCTTTCTTTGAAGGATGAATTGAAAATTTTAGAAATCAGATATTGGTGCCGTCATATTCAAAAATACCGCGAAATGCTCTCAGAATTGGAAGTCAAAAATGAAAAATTGACTTTGGATATGTCGGAAGCAACCAAAAAGATTGAGGAGTTAGACCAGGCTGCTTTAAAACTCAGTCAACAGCGTCGGGAAGCAGATTTGCTGACTGAAGAATTTCATAAAAAAGAAAAAGATTTTGAATATAATATTGCTGCATTTGAAAATCAAATCACCTTATATCAGGTGGAAATGGAACGTAATCTTCAGGATATTGAGCGTTTGAATAACGAAAAAGAAACGGACAAGATGCGTCTGACACGTTATGAGGCTTTATTATCCGACCGTGAAGATAAAATCAATCAGTTAAAAGAAAACCGACAAAATATAGAAACGGAAATGGAATCTTTTTCCAATCTGCAAAAAGAAATTGACAGTTTATACCAAGAGGTAGAAAATTTGCAGAATTTTCTTGAAGAAAACCGTCGGAAACGGTCAGAATTAACCGTAGAGAGAAATACCAAGCAAGGAAAAGTAATGTACTTAACCGAAATGGAAAGGAACTACGAAGGTTATCAAAAAAGTGTTAAGGAAATTTTTTCTGCTTCTAAAAATGGGTTGTTGCCCAATGTTACCCTCCATGGTACTTTAGCTGATATTATCCGGGCAGATAAAAAAACTGCATTGGCTTTTGATGCAGTTTTGGGGAATTCTTTGCAGAATATCGTTGTGGACGATGAAGATGACGCAAAGCAGGCAATCAATTATTTAAAAAAACATGAACTTGGTCGTGTTACTTTTTTACCGGTAAAAACTGTAAAAGAGCGGGAATATGAATTTGGAGATGCTTTGCAGGAATCCGGTGTTGTAGGAAAAGCTTGTGATTTGGTTTCCTATCAGGATAAATTCGGGGGAATTGTTTCCGGACTTTTAGGAAAAACTTTAGTGGTGGAAAATTATCAGGCAGCAGCTTACATTTCCCGTAAGTATCGTCATAGCTTCCGAATTGTAACTCTGACAGGAGAAGTCTTTAATGCAGGCGGTTCTATTGTAGGCGGTCAGATTTTAAAATCAGCCGGTTTTTTATCTAAAAGCGCCAATATTGCAGAATTAAAAAATGAAATCAAGCAAATTGATAAAACCCTTTTAAAAATGGTGCAGGAAGAAACGGATCTGACTTATTCGATTGATTCCAAAAAGCTTCAGGCAGAAACACTTTCTGAGGGACTTACGGAATTAAATCAGAAAAAAGCATATCTGACCTTTATTGAGCAAGGAATTCGTGATGAGATTGAGCATCAGAAAACAGTGCTCTCAGAAAAGGAAGAATATGAAAGTCAGCTTCGCAGCAAAAACCAGCAATCAAACGGTTTGATTCAAAGAAATGAAGCACTTAGTGAAGATATTGAATTTAAGCGGGAACAGATTTCACAAGAGAAGCAGTATTTAAAGGACACTTTGGCAGAGCTTGAAGCGGTTCGGATTCAGAAAGAGTCCATTGACGAAACCTTTATTGCCCAGCAGGAGGCTCAAAAACAATCCCGTGATGCTTTGTTGGTATTAGAGCAGGAACTGGCTAAATTGACTGTAAAAACTGAAAAAATTCAAAACGATATTGAAGTATACACCGAAAATCTGTGGGAGCAATATGAACTGACCTATTCTCAGGGAATGGAGCTGATTTCCACTGAGGAAGGTGAACCCGAAAATGAACGCAGAAAAATCGGGGAGTTAAAATCGAAAATCAAATCCTTGGGAGATGTGAATTTATCTTCTGTGGAAGAATATCGGGAAGTAAACGAACGGTATACTTTTATGAAGAAACAGGAGGAAGATTTAAAGAACGCTAAGGTAGAACTGGAAACTCTGATTTCTGATATGCTCGCTATTATGAAAACAGATTTCATTACGCAGTTTGATTCGATACACGAAAACTTTAAGGAAACCTTTCAGGCGCTTTTTAATGGTGGAAATGCATCGTTGAAATTGACTGAGCCCGATAATGTGCTGGAGAGTGGCATAGAAATTATTGTGCAACCTCCCGGCAAAAAATTAGAAAGTATTTCTCTGCTTTCCGGTGGGGAAAAAGCTTTCACAGCCATTGCGCTGTTGTTTTCTGTGCTTAGCTTAAAACCCCTGCCGTTTTGCGTGTTTGACGAAATTGAAGCGGCATTGGATGAGGTGAATGTGTACCGTTTTGCAGAGTATATTAAAAGCTATAAACATAAAACGCAGTTTATTTTAGTATCTCACCGTAGAGGTACCATGGAAAATGCTGATACTCTGTATGGTGTTACGATGCAGGAAAAAGGAGTCACCAAACTGGTTTCTCTCAAAATGAAAGATGTTATTACAGAAGACTAAAGGAGAATACATATGTTTTTTATCGATAAATTTAAACGTGGGATTGCGAAGACGAAAAAAGCTTTATCGGAAGGAATCAATAATGCTTTTAAAATCTTTAAAAAAATTGATGAAGAATTATACGAAGAATTGGAAGAAATTTTGATTTTATCCGATATTAGTGCAGAAAGTTCCGCATATATCATAGAGGAACTGAGAGCCCGTGTTAAGCAAAAACATTTGACAGAAGCGGATGAGGTAAAAAAAGAAATCAAAGAAATTATTTCCGAAATTTTATCACCTGACCATACGCTCAAAAAAGAAAACAAACCTTACATTATGATTCTGGTTGGCGTAAACGGTGCAGGCAAGACAACCACTGCAGGAAAATTGGCACATCAGTTTTCCAAAGAGGGAAAATCTGTTATCTTAGCGGCTGCAGATACGTTCCGAGCAGCTGCAACCGAACAGCTTGCTGTTTGGGCAGAACGCAGCGGAGCAGACTTTTTCTGCGGTGAAGCAGAACAGGATCCTGCTTCTGTAATTTATCAGGCAGCAGAACACTTGAAAAAAACCGGAAAAGATGTTTTAATTTGTGATACTGCAGGAAGACTTCAGACCAAGAAGGGCCTGATGGATGAATTATCCAAAATGCATCGTATCTTAAAACAACAAACCGGTGCCGAATTTATTGAATCTCTTTTAGTTGTGGAAGCTGCCACCGGCCAAAATGCATTGCTGCAGGCACAAAGTTTTTCAGAGGCTGCCGGTCTTACCGGTTTAATTTTAACAAAGTTGGACGGTACTGCAAAAGGCGGTGTTATTATTCCTTTAGTGCAAAAAACCGGTCTGCCGGTTAAGTTAATTGGCGTTGGGGAACAGTTGGAAGATTTAATGGATTTTGACCCCGTTTCTTATGCCGAAGAATTATTTGATTAAAAATCATCGGGGATAAAGCCCCCCGAAATGTTTCATTTCAGTTAAGAGGTGAATGTTTGTGAACAAAGGTTTCAAAAAAACAGTTGTTTGGTTATCAATCGGAATCTCCGTATTATTATTGGGGATTTTGGTCGTGTTAGGTTGTAACTATTATTTAGAATATATTCAGATTCAGGAAATCGGTGAGAACTTCACTTCCGTTTTCATAAAAAATACGTTGACACAGCTTTTTGTGCAATCCGTCAGCTTTATTGTTGTGTTTACGGTAATATTCTTCAGCTTAATGAAGGTTCGGAAAAATATGCTCAAAGAGGACAAGGAAACCTTCCGTTTTTTAGAACCCGTTTTTCCCATTGGTTTGATATCGTTCTTATTTGCTATTATTTCGACAAACCTGATCAACAAAGCAGTGTATTCCAATTTTCTGATGTTTTTAAATACAACAGAATGGGGCAGAACGGACCCCGTTTTCGGTCAGGATCTTTCTTATTACATATTTGTTAGACCTTTTTTAATCTCCTTATTAGACAGCTTAATAGGATTGGCAATTTTTGTTACTTGCCTGGTTGCAATTTTATATATTCTGTTTTACGGAAAACTGGGCTTTAATAATATAAAAAATATATTAAAAAACAAGAGAATTACCACTCATATGGTTTTTAACGTTTTGATAATTGTGGTTATTCGGTTGTTTGCTTATCGTTTTAAGGCGGAAGATATCCTGTTTGCTGAATTTGCTGATGGCGTTAGAGGTGCCGGCTTTACCAACGTTTATATTTGGTTAAAATATTATAAGGCAGTTCCTTATGTTGGTGCATTGATTGTTGCCGGAGTTCTGTTGTTCTTTAACAAAGGAAAATATAAATATTCCATTTGCACAGCCTTGATTTTTCCTGTAATTTTGATTGCGACAACAGCCAGCGCATTGATTATTCAGCATTTTCAGGTCAATCCGGCAGAAGCACAGATGGAAGCACCTTATATCGGATTTCATATCAACGCCACTCGGGCAGCATACGGATTATCAGATCTGCAAGAGCAGGAATTTATGATTAACAATGATTGGAGTGCGCAGGATTTCCAGAATCATACCGAAGACATCAAAGAGATTTCCTTGCTGGATCCTACGGTATCGAAAAAAGTAATTGAGCAATTGCAGGGGATTCGGAAATATTATGAGTTTTTAGATATTGATACTGTTGCTTATAAGATAAACGGAGAAAAAGAAGCAATTATGATTTCTCCCAGAGAATTAAAAAAGCTGGAAGAATCTCCCACATCTCAAAGTTACAGTAATGATAAAATGCATTTTACTCATGGGTATGGTATTGTGGCTTTTCCTGCCAATCAGATTACCGCTGACGGACGTCCCGTACTTTATGTGAAAGATACTCCTATTGTGTCTACCGTTTCGGAAATTCAAATTACGGAACCTCGAATTTATTACGGCGAATATCGGGATGACTATTCTATTGTGAACACCACAATCAAAGAGTTTGACCACTTGGAAAACGGTCAGAAGGTGGAAAATGAATATCAAGGACAGTCCGGTATTCCAATGACATTTATGAACCGGTTGTTGTTTGCAATCCGTTACGGTGATTATCAGCTGTTGACAGCGAACCAAATTACTTCTGAGAGTAAGTTGCTGATCAATACCAATGTATTAGACCGTATGAAAGTGGCTGCTCCGTTTCTTACCTTTGATGAGAATCCTTACCTTTTAGTGAATTCTGAGGGCAGATTGAAATGGATTGTGGATGCTTATACCACCTCTGATCAGTATCCGTACTCCAAAATGCATGAAAAAGGATTTAACTATATTTGCAACTCTGCAAAAGCGGTAGTAGACGCTTATGATGGAACTGTTCAGATTTATATTACAAATCCGGATGATAAACTGATTACTGTGTATCAGAAGATTTATCCCGAAGTCTTTACGGATGAGGATTTCCCGGAAGACCTGCGTTATAGCTTGCGTTATCCTGAAACCTATTTCAACATTCAAACCGAAATCTTAAAACAGTATCATATCGAAGACGGAGTTACCTTCTATAATCGTTCTGATAACTGGGATGTGGCTCGTGAAATTCGTTCAGAAACATCCTCCTGGAAGGAAAGTATTTCACAGAGTCAGAAAAAAACAGTAATGGAACCGGTTTATCAAATGATAACAACCGATGGGGAACGTAATCTGCGGCTGATGATTCCCTTTACCGTGGAAGGAAAAGACAATATGGTTGCTTGGTTGTCTGCGGGATCGGACGGAGATTGTTACGGTCAGTTGACCTTGTATCAAATTCCCCAAGAAAAAACGGTATATGGTCCGTTACAAATTGAAAAATTGATTAATTCTACTCCGGAAATTGAGAAAGCTATGTCTGTGTGGGGATCCGGGGAGTCCACGATTATTCGCGGAAATATCATTACCGCTCCCATTGGCGATTCCATTTTATATGCAGAACCTATTTATGTCACTGCAGGGAAAAATACATTTCCGGAATTGAAAATGGTTGTGGCTGCATATGATAGTAAAATTGCAGTGAAGCCAACATTGACGCAAGCGGTAAATGCGTTATTGCCACCGGAATCTTTTGTTCCTGATTTGCCTATTTTTATCAATCCTGAGGAGCCGACAAATCCTGAAAATACAGATTTAATAAATCTGCAAAGGATTACGGAAGCGTTCAATCGGGTTCAGGAAGCTTCGAAGAATAACGATTGGGAAGAATTCGGGAATGCTATGAAAGATTTAGAAGCGATCATTGATGAACTAAATGAAGCTGCTATGGAGCAATCTGATACGACAGATTTGTCTGAAAGTGACGGTTCATCCGAAACTTAAGTTTTTACTTTGTTTTGCAATTTCCCATAGGCTTGGATGATGGCAAATGGAAAGGGTTATATTATGAGACAGTTAAAATCAGATACCGTTGTGGTTAAAATCGGTACAAGTTCTTTGACTTATGACAACGGCAAAATGAATTACAGAAGAATCGAGAAGTTGGTAATGGTATTATCCGACCTTCAGAATCAGGGAAAAAAAGTTGTTCTGGTTTCTTCCGGTGCAATTGGTGTTGGCGTTGCAAAACTGAATTTGCCCAAACGGCCTACCGAAGTGAAGGAAAAACAGGCAACTGCTGCTGTGGGTCAATGTCAGTTGATGGCGATTTACGATAAGTTTTTTGCTCAATATGGCAAAGATGTGGCACAAATACTGATTACCAAATATATTATTGATAATGACCATTCCCGTCACAATGCTGAAAATACTTTTTCAACTTTGTTAGATATGGGGGTCATTCCCATTGTAAATGAAAACGACGTTATTTCTACCGAAGAAATCGAATTTGGCGATAACGATACCTTATCTGCTTACGTAGCTCGGTTGGTTGGTGCGGATTTATTGATTATTTTAACAGATATTGACGGTTATTACAGCGATAATCCGAAAGTAAATCCTGACGCGAAACTGATTTCTGATGTTTGTGAAATTACAGAAGAAATCAAAGCAAAAGCAGGGGGAGCTGGTTCCAGTATGGGTACCGGAGGAATGTATACCAAAATTTTGGCAGCAGAAATTGCAAAAGAAGATGAAATTACCACTGTGATTGCTCAAGGGGATGACCCGGAAATTATTTACCAGATTATTGATGGAGAAACAGTGGGAACTGCATTTCACGGCAGAAAGGAGACGGTATAGCATGGAATTAAAAGAACAGGCTTTATTGGCAAAAGAGGCAAGTTATGTGCTGTCTCTTGCAGGTGTTTCCCAAAAGAACGATGCATTGTTTAAAATTGCTGACCATTTACTTGTCAATATGGATTATATTTTGGCAGAAAATGAAAAAGATATTGCCAATGCGGAAGAAAATGGTGTTCGCCTAACCATGATTGACCGCCTTCGCTTAACCAAAGAACGTATTCTTGACATGGCAGAAGGTGTTCGTCAGGTTGCAGCATTAAAGGACCCTGTAGGTGAAGTCATTAACATGACCGAACGCCCCAATGGTTTGGTGATTGGAAAAAAACGAGTGCCACTGGGATTAGTGGGC
>JAFYVF010000027.1 GCA_017549265.1 Clostridia bacterium | reverse complement strand
TGCTATCACAATAACCTGATTCATAGAGACTCCTAACGTTCAAACTTCGTTTCAATGGTTGTTTTGGAAAAACTGATAAAGAGGGGTCTGCCGTGAGGACAGGTGGTTTTTCCGTTTAAGGAAAACGCTTCTTTGGTCAGCTCTTCCATCTGATACATAGAAAGCTGGGTATTTGCTTTTACACTCATTTTGCAGGCTACCAAAAACAATAGTCGCAAATTGAAGTTTTCGGGCAACACCTTTCCGCTTTTCTTAATTTCTTCTAAAATTTCGTATAATAATTTTTCAATATTTTTTTCTTTTACTTCGCAAGGGATTTCTCTCACCACAATGGAATTATCGGAAAAATCGTCTGCCATAATTCCCACATTCTGCAAAAGCTCCAAATGTTCTAACAATAGTCTGTAATCAGTAGGAGCAAATTCAATAATTTTAGGAACCATCAAAAGTTGAGAATGAACTTCACGCTCCACCATCTGACGGTGGATTTTTTCATAATTTAACCGTTCGTGTGCAGCGTGCTGGTCCAACAGAAGAAGCTCTTCTCCTTTTTCAATGAGAATATAAGATGAAAATACCTGACCGATAACACGGAAATTTTCTTGGAATTCTTGTTTTTCTTCCAAAATAGCTTCTACAGTTTCTTCGATGGTTTTCCCCTCTTCTGAGATAATTTCTACTGTATTTTCAATAACTGTTGGTTCTTCTTTGATGGTTGAAATGGTTTCTTTTGTTTGTTCTTTTTGGGGAACTACAATCTCATTTACAATCGGTTCTCTTTTGATTGCAACCGGGGTATCATCGGATTTCGATTCTCTCATAAACGTAAAATCGTTTAGTTGATTGAAGATTGGCTCTTCTTTTTTCGGTGTTGCAGAAACAAACGATTTTACTTCTTTTATTTCTATTGTTTTCTTGGTTTCTTTTACTTCCTGCGGTTTTGTATGTAAGAATGAACTCTGCTGATAGGATTTAGGTTCTTCCTGATATTGCACCGCTTTCGAGGTGGCAATAGGAACTGTTTTTGTTTCTTTCACAAACAGTTTTTTCTCCAACGCTTCTTTCACCGCAGAATAGAGAGTATCGTAAATCCCCTGCTCGTCAGAGAATTTCACTTCCGCCTTTTGAGGATGCACATTCACATCGCACAAAGAGTAATCCACCTGAATATCCAAGACACAGAAGGGATATTTTCCCTGTGCCATTTTCTGAAAATAGGCGTACTCCAACGCCTGAATCATAATTCTGGATTTACAAACACGTCCGTTGACGCTGAAATGCTCAAATTTTCGGGTAGGTCTTGCCAGGTTGGGAGAACCCACACAACCAAATATTCTGATACCGTTTTTTTCGGCATCCACTGTAATCAATTGCTCGGACAATTGGCTTCCGTACACTGCATACACTGCAGAACGAATATCGTTATCCCCCTTAGAATAATATACCTGACGGCCATCTTTGATAAATTTGATGGAAAGGTGGGGATTTGCCAAAATCAAACGAGCTGCAATTTCTTCAATATAGGCACCTTCTGTAGCATCTTTCTTTAAAAACTTGAGTCTTGCAGGAGTGTTATAGAATAAATTTTCAACAGTAATTTTTGTACCCACGGGGCATCCGATATCCTCAACGGATACCACTTCTCCCCCTTCGCAAACCAATTTTGTGCCAGAAAGAGAATCTTCTTTTCGGGTAATCATGGTAACTTTAGAAACCGCACTGATACTTGCCAATGCTTCACCACGGAACCCCATTGTGGCAATGGAAAACAAATCTTCCTTAGTTTTCAGTTTACTGGTGGCATACCGGACAACCGAGAGGACTGCATCCTCACGGTCCATACCAACACCGTCGTCAGTAACAGATATTCGTTTTTTACCGCCGTCCTCGATTTCTACGGTAATTCTGCCTGCACCTGCATCTTTGGCATTTTCAAACAGCTCCTTCACTACAGAAGAAGGGCGTTCTACCACCTCACCTGCAGCAATCATATCGGAAAGCAATCGATCTAATACATGAATGGTTCCCATAAGTTACTCCTGTTTAGATTTTTTTGGCTTCATTCACCAAGTTATTAAGTAAATTCAACGCTTCTAAAGGAGTCAGCGTTGTAACATCTGTTTTTTTCAGTTCCGCTACCAGATTCATAGATAAAATGCCTGCAAAGGATTGGCTGTCGTCTTCCGCTAACACAGCAGGAGAAGACGGTTTCATAGCATCTTTATCCCCTTCTAAGTCTTTCACCAGTTCCTGGGCACGTTTTATCACCTGATTGGGGATACCTGCCAATTTGGCAACCTCTACCCCATAGCTGTCATCTGCACCGCCCTCAATAATACGGCGCAGGAAGGTAATATCGTCTCCCAGTTTTTTCACGGCAACACAGTAGTTTTTCACAGGACTCATTTTTTCTTCCAACTGGGTCAATTCGTGATAATGGGTTGCAAATAAAGTTTTTGCGCCAATTTTTTCACAAATGTATTCCACCACAGCCCAGGCAATAGACAGACCGTCGTAGGTACTGGTACCACGACCGATTTCATCCAAAATCACCAAACTGTTTTTGGTGGCGTTTTTTAAAATCGTGGATACTTCTGTCATTTCCACCATAAAAGTGGACTGACCCATCGCCAAGTCATCAGAGGCACCCACACGAGTGAACACCTTGTCCAAAACAGTCAAGGATGCAAATTTTGCAGGTACAAAAGAGCCCATCTGCGCCATAATGCAGATTAAAGCAACCTGACGCATGTAGGTGGATTTCCCAGCCATATTGGGACCTGTGATAATAGCAAAATGCTGTTGCTGGGTCAATTTTGTATCATTAGACACAAATAAAATATCACGTCTTGCCTGCTCTACCACAGGATGACGGCCGTCTAAAATCTCAATCTGATTTTGGGAATTAAATTCAGGTTTCACATAGTTATGATTTAGTGCAGTTTCATAGAAAGAGCCTAACACATCCAGATAACTGATTAGATCTGCCGTTTTATTGATACGCTCGGAGTTTTTAAAAATCATTTCCCGAATCTGACAGAATACCTGATATTCCAACTCGGTGATTTTCTCTTCTGCATTTAATAAAACTTCTTCAATTTCTTTTAGCTCCCCTGTGATATAACGTTCACAGTTTGCCAAAGTTTGTTTTCTGATAAAATAATCAGGCACCAAATCCTGATAAGATTTGGTTACTTCGATATAGTAGCCAAACACTTTGTTATAGCCTGTTTTTAATTTGGAAATTCCCGTTTTTTCTCGTTCCCTGTTTTCCAGTTCCAATAAAACCGCTTTGCTATTTTTCTTCATGGCACGGATTTTATCAATTTCTTCGTGGTATCCTTCTTTAATGATATCTCCTTCACGGATGGTTAAGGGAGCATCCTCGGAAATGGAAGCATCAATTTCCGAAAAGATATCTTCCAAGGAATCCCAATCACGAAACATTTGTTTCCATAAAGAAGAGGAAAATTTACCAACCAATTCTTTTAATTCAGGAAGCACACGAAAAGAATCACGCAATGCTAATAAATCTCTGCCGTTTACGGTTTTTAAAGAGATTTTGGAAAGGAGACGTTCCACATCACGAATATCTTTTAACAACGTGCGAATGGCATCTGCATCAGGCTGATTATGGGTTAACTCGTCCACTGCATCCAATCGGCGTTCAATTTCTGTGCGATTGACCAAAGGACGCTCGATAAAGCGTTTTAGCATACGAGCACCCATAGAGGTTTTGGTTTCATCAAGCACACCAAACAAAGAACCAAATCGTTTTTTATCACGCATCGTTTCAGTCAATTCCAAATTCCGTTTGGCGCAATCGTCAATTTCCAAAAAGCTGTTGGCATCGTAATAATCAAACTCGCTGATATGACGAAGCTCAGTTTTCTGAGTTTTATCGATATAGTAAAGACAAGCTGCTAAGGAAAAATAGGAAAGTTCTTTTTTTAAGAGTTCATCCTTTTTCTGCCAGAACGCTTCAAATTTTCGGGACAGTGTTTCTTCAATATTAGAGAAACTGTAAAAGCTATCGTCCACGGTTTCAAAGCGGGTATTGATTCTTTCTTTCACGGAAGAAAGAAAACCATTATGTATCAAAGCTTCGGAATTTACTAAAATTTCTGCAGGAGCATATTTAATGAGTTCGCTGGTTAAATGAGCGATAAAATCATTTCCCCTAAATTCTGTGGTGGACACATCCCCGGTGGTAATATCGGCAAAAGTAACCCCTGCCCCCTTTTTGGTAAGATAGGCAGATGCTAAATAATGGTTGGATTTTTCATCCAGTGCATTGGTATCGGAAAATGTGCCGGGGGTAATAATTCTTACCACCGCACGTTCCACAATACCCTTTGCTGCTTTGGGATCTGTCACCTGTTCACAAATGGCAACTTTATATCCTTTTTTAATCAGTCGGGAAATGTATGTTTCAGCACTGTGATACGGAACACCGCACATAGGTGCGCGCTCCTCTTGACCGCAATCTCTGCCCGTCAGCGTGATTTCAAGCTCACGGGATGCAGTGATGGCATCCGAAAAAAACATTTCGTAAAAATCGCCTAACCGAAAGAACAACAAGGTATCTTCATAATCTTTTTTGATCTCGAAATACTGTTGCATCATCGGGGATAATTTTTCTATCTGCATAATAGTTCATCCATCCTGTTCTAACATTCCTGAACGCCCACTAAGGACCAGGACATTACTTCGGTAACCTTTACTGTTACAAAATCCCCTTCTTTGACGTCCGTTTTTGCTTTATAATTAATTACCTTATTTGTGGTGGTTCTGCCCTGACGCATTTCGGGATTATTTTTGCTTAACCCTTCATCAATGATTTCGTAGGTATTATTCAGATACGCTTCATTGGCTTCTCTGCAAATTTCGGTTTGCACTTCCAAGAGTTCATTAAAGTTTTTTAATTTTTCTTCGTAAGTTCTGGAATCATCCATCAATGCTGCTTTGGTATCTTTTCTGGGAGAATAGATAAAGGTAAATAAATTATCAAAACGAACCTCACGGATTAATGATAAGGTGTCATAAAATTCTTCTTCGGTTTCACCGGGAAAACCCACAATAACATCAGAAGTTAATGCAATATCAGGTACCGCTGTTCTGATTTTATCCACCAAAGTAAGATAATCTTCACGGGTATAACGACGGTTCATTTCTTTTAACACACGATTATTCCCTGCCTGAAACGGTAAATGCAAACTGTTGCAGATTTTTTTGTTAGCTCCCATCACAGCGATTAACTTATCAGTTAAATCCTTAGGATGCGAAGTGACAAAACGAACACGTTTAATCTGCTCAATCTTACAGATTGCAGCTAATAAATCGGGAAAATCCAAATCGTTTTCTAAATCCTTACCATAGGAATTTACATTCTGCCCCAGCAAGGTGATTTCTTTTAAGCCCTTTTCACAAAGAGTGTTGATTTCTTTTAAAATATCTTCGGATTTACGGCT
>JAFYVF010000026.1 GCA_017549265.1 Clostridia bacterium | reverse complement strand
GACGTATTTATTATTTACATTTTTTTACATATTTGCTTTATACACATCTGCCACATCCTTAATGGTGATAAAGGCAGTTTTATCAATCTTATGCACCAATTCTCTCATTTTGGAAATTTGAAAACGGTCCACAATAAAATAAATCACAGTTTTATCCTGATTGGAATAGCCTCCTTTTGCAGCAATTCTGGTAGTTCCGCTTTCAAAGGTACTCATTAAGGTTTCACAAACCTCATCTGCCTTTTGGGTAATAATCATTGCTGCTTTGGAACGGTCAATCCCTTCCACAATAAAGTCAATGGTTTTCAGACCTGCATAGTAGGTCAGGATGGAATATAACGGCAAAATCCAGCTATTTAACAAAATACCGCAAATCACATATAAAATCACATTGTAAATCATCACAAAGGTGCCCACGGTTAAGCCAATCTTTTTCGCAAACGTAACCGCCATAACTTCCATCCCGTCAATGGCACCGCCAAATCGAATGGTAAGCCCACTGCCAACCCCCGAAATCACACCGCCAAACAACGCGCATAACAGCAGGTCATTTCCTGCAAAGGGAGACGAAAGCGCCACATCCAAGGGTAACACATCGGTAATCAACCATGCTCCCAAAGAATAAATGGCTACTGTATAAATAGAATAAACCGTGAACACAGCTCCCTGTTTCTTGTAGCCAAAAATAAACAGCGGAATGTTTATAATTAAAAGAAATACCGACAACGATAACTGCTCCGGAGTAATCTGTGACAACAGCATGGAAGTGCCTGAAACACCGCTGTCATATAATTTAACAGGTGCCAAAAACACTGTTACCCCAAAGGCATTGATCAGCCCTGCAACCGTTAACAGCAAAAAATTTTTTAGTTTGATTTCTTCTAACAGCTGTTTCAAAAGAGTTCTCCTCTCTCCTATTTTTTCTCCCTAGTCACAAAAGATTACTTCCACAATTCCAAATTCAAAAATTGACCCATCAGTTCGTAACCGTTTTCCATATAAAGACCTGCCTGTTTCGCAGTTTCTTCATTGTAGACATCTCCCGCAGTTTCGTGTTTACTGCAATAGGCAAAAAACGGAACGGGTGCTCTGTCGTGAGTCCCTGTAGAGATGGGTGTGGGATGATCAGGTGTTACCAGGATGGCAAAATCTTCTCCGCATCCTTCTAAATAACGGCAAACGGGACCGATTACTTTTTCGTCAATCAATTCAATTGCCAGTTTCTTATTATCTGCTTCAAAACGGTGACCGCATTCGTCAGGAGCTTCTATATGCAAATACACAAAATCGTCACCATTTTGCAAAGCATCAATACATGCCTGTGCCTTCCCGTCAAAATTCGTATCAATATTTCCGGTAACACCTTCCACATCAATGGAACGCATTCCCGTTAAAATTCCGATACCTTTAATCAGGTCAACGGCGCTGATCACAGAACCTTTTACTCCAAATTTATCATAAAAGCTATCCATGTTCGGACGCTTGCCTTCTCCCCATACCCAAATGGAAGAAGCAGGCTTTTTGCCATTTTTGATTCTCTCAAGATTATAGGGGTGATTTTTTAAAAATTCATAGCTTTTTTTCATAAGGCTAAGAATCTCGGCATCTTTGGGTAAATATTCTTTCACGGGACGCTTGGAAATATCGTGAGGCGGTATCAGGTTCCCCACCACTTCTTTATCGGATAATACCAGAAGATGACGATACGATACCCCTGCATAAATTTTCGTTTCTTCATTATTTAATACAGACGCTAAATCTTCAATAATTTTTTTAGCATCAGCGGTTTTGATTTCTCCCGCACTATAATCCTCCATAACCAATTCCTCGTAGGCGCCTTCTCCCGAAAGAGTTACTAAATTGGCACGAAAGGAGGTTTCGTGATCTGCCAGATTCACGCCGATGCTTGCCGCCTCCAACGGTGAACGGCCGGAATAATACAAATCGGAATCGTAACCCATCACAGAAAGGTTACAAACATCGCTCCCCGGCGACAATCGGTCCGGCACGGTTTTTAAGGTGCCCAAAATTGCTTTTTTGCAATAGTTATCCATATTCGGGGTGTGTGCTGCCTCCAAAGGTGTTTTATCACCAAATTCCGAAAGCTTCAAGTCAGCCATCCCATCACATAAAAAAACCACGTATTTCATATTGCTTCCTCCATATGGTTGCATCAATTATACTGTCGAGCAATACCATAATATTTGATATCTTATTATATCACATCCTCTTATTTTTTTCAAGGTTTTTTTAGATTATTTTCAGCATAATACATTATCTTTTTTAGATATGAAAAAGCACTCTTGCTTTTTTTAGAAAAATGGTTTATAATAGAAATATTATGACTCATCTTACAAACGGAGGACTTACCATGGCAGAGTTTTTAAATCCCTTTGGTTCTGTCCTGCTGATTTTGGCAGGAATCTGCGTCCTGATTGCCTTTTTAAAGGAAAACCTGAAACCGACAACAACCAAAAACAATTCAAAAAAAAGCCACCGCACTCAGCTTCCAACAACATCACATAAAATCAACTATAAAGTATGGATTCGTGTGGGAATATTAGCGATTGCTCTACGTTGGTGGATTTACCTGTTTAGTTTTTCACTCTTAGATACGGACCAATCATTTTGGGAAGTCATCGGCAAAATATTTTCCGTTTCCGGAGATTCTCCTCATTATCTGTATCTGGCAGAACATGGTTATACCGCCGTGGGAGACAAAGCCAACCTGATTGTATTTTATCCATTGTATCCCCTGCTGATTAAAATTTTCAATGTGGTTTTCAACGACTACTTTATCAGCGGTGTTGTGGTATCGAATCTGGCATTTGCACTTGCATCCTGCGTATTCTATGAATTGCTCCGTTTAGACTATCAAAAAGAAAACGCCTTTGGCGGACTGCTGTTGATGATGATAGCTCCCTTTAGTATGTTCTACTGTGCTATTTTCACCGAAAGTGTATTTTTACTGACTACCGTTTTGTGTTTATATTTCATGCGAATCAAAAAGCCCATGTGGATGGGTATTTGCGGCTTTCTGGCATGCCTGTCCCGAACACAAGGTATCATTTTGTTTGTGTGCGCTTTGGTGCCCGTTGCATCTTCATTACTGAAAGAAAAGAAATTCAATCTAAAAGAATTCCTTTGGGCACTTTTGATTCCGCTGGGTTTTTTTGTGTATCTTCTGATGAACCAAATTCTCTTTGGCAACTGGTTCCAATATTTGGAATTTCAGGCAGCACCGCCTTGGTACAACAAAGCACAATGGTTCGGGGAAACCTTAACCTACAGCTACAATATGGCAAAGGCATACCCCGGCCTTGCCAAATTCATCTACCATCCGCAGCTCATTTTATTCTTTGCGGGAACCCTCAGCATCTTCTGGGGAATTTACAAAAAAGTCCGCACAGAATACCTGGTGTATCTGGGTGCCTACATCGTGACCTGCTATACTCACGGCTGGCTCATCAGCGGTTCCCGCTATATGTGTGCTTGCCTGCCCCTGTTTATCGTGTATTCTTCTGTGAAAAATAAATATATCCGATACGCTATCCTGGTGATCAGTTTTATGTTTTGTATCATGTACACCAGATTGTGGCTTAACGGCGAATCCATTATGTAACAAAAAAGACCGTATTTCCCTAGAAAATACGGTCTTTTTTTACTCAAAACGATTTGGCAACCAGCCAACAAAGCACAAAATGTAACACAAAAAATAAAGGAATCAGAACACGGAATTTCGTTTTTTTGGTCTTATGATTCCATAAAACCATTCCAAACATTGCGCCAACACTTCCCAAAAGGAGTGCCGAGCAGAGCAACACGCTCTCCGGAATCCGTCTCCAATGCTTTTTGGCACAAAGCTTATCCCATCCATAGAGGAAGAAAACAAGAATATTCCATATGATGAGAAGACATCCCCATATTTCATTTTGCATCGGAGCATCCTCCAAACAATGATTTTACATTATTCAAACTGCATACCAATCTGAGGGTTGATCAGATTAATAATTGTTTTTCCGGGGTTAATCTGAAGAGGTGTACCGTCGGCTCTTTTATAAATGGTGTTTTCACGACGGGACGGTTTTTCCCAAGTGATTTCTTCATACACACCGTTGGTGATATAATAACCTTTACCGCTACCGGTATTCTGCAATTCACGACGGTCCGGGTCATTGTTCCAGGAAGTGTCTGTTACATACTGCACAATAATATTTTGCACACTTACCACGTTACCGTTCTGCATCTTATGGGGCTCACCAAAGATGTATTTTTCATACAGTTTGGTTTCAGGATTGTAAGTATAGGAAGTTTTGTAACGACCGGAATAATTCAGCTTCACTTCGGTTGCTTCTAAATCTGAATCCGGGGTATACATGGTGGAAGCATACTCAATGCCGTTGGTACGTTCCGTGGTATCTGAAAAAGATTTTTTCTCAGCTTTTGCCGAAATTTTTTCAATGGAGGTATAGGCACTGTGCCAATCCCCTTTAAATTTTTCTTCTCTCCAGAAGATATCTCCATCTTCTCCCAAAATACCGTTAATTTTCTGAATCTGATAAGTGGAAATATCCTGACTTGCTTGAGGACTCCAACCAAAATGAGTATAAATGGCATCATTTTCCATAACGTAATCCAAAAAATAGTGACGAGAAGAACGAACAGGTCCGATTTTTTCCACATCGGTATTGCGGTACAACGCCATAAAACGGGTGGAACCGCCTTCTACCACCATTTCATAAATCAAATATGCTTCATCCAGACCTGCCTGCGGACGGGCATTATGGTCATCATTATCAATCATAACAGCGATGGGACGTTCATCCGTATTGATATAGGTTTCTAAAAAAGGATCCACGGGAGGTTCCGTAGGTTCAGGTGATTCTACAGGAGCAGTGGATGTGGGTTTTTCTTCGCTAGAATTGCTGTTCGGAGAAGAACAGCCCGCCAGCATCGCAACCGCCAATAACATTGCAATTAACGAACAAAGACGTTTCATTTCTCAACAACCTTTCTTTTCGTTTTTTCAACTTATGGTATCTTTGATACTCACTCAAATTGAACTGGAAAGAATTTTATCACATAAAATTCTCGTTGATTGTATTGTAGCACACAAAATAATAAATGACAATACTTGTTACAGTATTGTCATTTATTTGTTATATTTGTTATAACTTGATAAACTGATGTTTTTGGGCAGATTCTTTTGCCTTTAGGCAAAGGTATGCACTCTGTAAACCATCGTATAAGCTGGAACGGGAGGTATCCCCGTTTAAAATTGCGGCAAAATCACGGATTAAAATGTTGTCTCCGCCGCCGTGTCCCCCACCTGCTTTGGGACGCACCATAATATGCTCCACCGTGTTTTTATCGTGAGGGAAGAATTTAATTTCATTGGTAGTCCAGTCAAATTCCAGGGTTGCTTTCTGCCCG
>JAFYVF010000025.1 GCA_017549265.1 Clostridia bacterium | reverse complement strand
GATTGGAAAAAAACGAGTGCCACTGGGATTAGTGGGCATCATCTATGAAGCACGCCCCAATGTTACTGTGGATGCAGTTTGTTTGACTTTAAAAACAGGTAATGCAACCTTGCTTCGTGGCGGTAAGGAAGCGCTTTGCTCCAATCTTGCTTTAACGAAAGTGATGAAGGAAGCGATTGTTTCTGCGGGACTTCCTGAAAGTACTGTGGAATTATTATCAGATACCAGCCGTGAAACTGCAAAAGAAATGATGAAATTAAACGGTATTGTGGATGTCTTAATTCCCAGAGGTGGAGCCGGACTCATTAAAACAGTAGTAGAAAACGCTACCGTTCCCGTAATTGAAACCGGAACCGGAAACTGCCACACTTATGTGGATGATTCTGCGGATTTAGATATGGCACTTTCTATTTTGATGAATGCGAAAACGCAACGACCGTCCGTATGCAATGCCTGCGAAAGTTTATTGGTTTCCGAAAAAATTGCAGAAGCTTTTTTGCCGATGGCTAAAAAAGCGTTAGAAGAAAAAGGCGTAGAACTTCGCGGTTGTGAAAAAACCTTGCAGGTAATTTCTGTTACTCCGGCAACTGATGAAGATTTTTACACGGAGTATAATGATTTGATTTTATCCGTGAAAATTGTTTCGGGGATTGAGGAAGCAATTACCCACATTAATACCCATAATACGAAACATTCCGAGTGTATCGTAACGGGCAGTTACGAAAATTCTCAGAAATTCTTGAAAGCTATAGACGCGGCAGCGGTTTATGTAAATGCATCTACTCGTTTTACCGACGGTTTTGAATTCGGCTATGGTGCAGAAATCGGTATTTCCACCCAGAAGCTTCACGCAAGAGGTCCTATGGGATTGGAAGCACTGACCACCGTAAAATATATTATTTACGGAAACGGTCAGATTCGCGGTTAATTTTGTTTTTTGTGATAGAATAGACAGGAGATTAGAAGGGAGGAATCCTGATGTTTGTTGATATGGCGCGTATTTTCGTTAAAGCCGGCAATGGTGGAAACGGTGCAGTTGCTTTTCATCGGGAAAAATATGTTGCATCCGGCGGACCGGACGGCGGTGACGGAGGAAAAGGCGGAGACGTAATTTTTGTAGCTGACCGAAACTTATCCACCTTAATGGATTTTCGCTATAAAAGAAAATATACTGCTGAACACGGCGGAAACGGCGCAGGGGGAAACTGTACCGGAAAAGACGGCTCGGATTTAATTATTAAAGTTCCTGTGGGGACTGCCATTAAAGACAGTGACTTAGGTGTTTATCTTGCAGATTTATCCGAGGATGGTAAACAGGCTGTCATTGCAAAAGGCGGGAAAGGCGGTTTTGGAAATGCAAAATTTGCAACTCCCAAACGTCAGGCTCCCCGTTTTGCAAAGCCCGGTAGAAAAGGGGAAGAATTAAATATTGAATTAGAGCTGAAGATGCTTGCTGATGTTGGGCTGTTAGGATTCCCGAACGTGGGGAAATCCACCCTGCTTTCCATGGTAAGTTCCTGCAAGCCCAAAATTGCAAATTACCATTTTACCACCTTGATTCCGAATTTGGGTGTTGTGGATTTTGGAGAAGGGGAAAGCTTTGTAATGGCAGATATCCCGGGTATCATTGAAGGTGCCAGTGAGGGAGTTGGTTTAGGACATGCTTTCTTACGCCATACGGAAAGAACCAGATTACTTCTCCACGTGATTGATGTTTCCGGTTTTGAGGGACGTGATCCTGTAGAGGATTTTCATATCATCAACGAAGAGTTGAAACAGTATTCTAAACGTCTTTCCGAAAAGGAACAGATTGTTGTGGGGAATAAGATTGATTTAGTTTATGATAAGGAAACTCTGGAAACCTTCCGTGCAACAATGGAAGCAGATGGCTACAAGGTCTTCTTTATTTCAGGGGCAACCCGTGAGGGCGTGGATGAACTGATGGCGTACACCAGAGAAAGACTGTCTCAGATTCCGCCTGAAGAAGCAGTGGAAGTTGTTGACAGAGAGCTCCTGATTCGTGAATCAGCAGAACCCTTCACCATTATCCGAGAAAATGATGTCTTTATCCTGGAGGGTGATTTACCTGAAAAACTGATTAACTCCACCAACTTTACTGACTATGAATCTCTCCAGTATCTGCAGAGAGCCCTGATTAAATCAGGAATTATTGCGGCGTTAAAAGAAAAAGGAGCAAAAGAAGGAGATACCATCATCATCGATGATGCTCAGTTTGACTTTGTAGAATAAATATTTTGAAAAATATTGACAAGATACCAGAAATGTTGTAAAATAGATTCAATAATCATTTTGATTCTAAAAAGAGAAAGAAGGAGAAGAACAGTGGCTTATTTTTTTGAAAATCAATCTCACACTTTCAGTGAATATCTGTTAGTTCCGGGATATTCTTCCTGTGAATGTATTCCGGATAAGGTTAGCTTGAAAACACCGTTGGTAAAATATAAAAAAGGGCAGGAAGAATGCCCTATCAGCTTAAATATCCCGATGGTTTCTGCAATTATGCAGTCTGTATCCGGTGAAAAGCTGGCAGTTGCTTTGGCAATGGAAGGCGGCGTTTCCTTTATTTACGGCTCTCAGACCATTGAAGAAGAAGCAGAAATGGTTCGTCGTGTGAAAGCACATAAAGCAGGTTTTGTGTATAGTGATTCCAATATCAAACCTGACCAGACCTTGGCAGATATTTTGGAACTTTTGAAAAAAACAGGTCACTCCACCGTGGCAGTTACCGATAACGGAAAACCCAACGGAAAACTGTTAGGTGTAATCACCTCAAGAGATTATCGTGTGTCCAGACTTTCTATGGATGTAAAAGTTTCTGAATTGATGACTCCCTTAGAAAAACTGATTACCGGTAATAAAAACACCACCTTAAAAGAAGCAAACGATATTATCTGGGACAATAAATTAAATTCCTTACCCATTGTGGATGATAACGGATGTCTGATGTATTTCGTATTCCGTAAAGACTATTCTTCTCATAAGGAAAATCCTCTGGAATTATTAGATGCAGATAAACGTTATATTGTAGGTGCGGGGATTAATACCCGTGACTATGAAGAAAGAATTCCTGCATTAGTAGAAGCAGGTGCAGATGTTTTATGTATCGACTCTTCCGAGGGCTACACTGAATGGCAGAAACGTACCCTGGAATTTGCAAGAGCAAAATACGGTGATAAAATCAAAATCGGCGCAGGTAATGTAGTAGATGCTGAAGGGTTCCGTTTCTTAGCAGAAGCAGGTGCGGATTTTATTAAAGTTGGTATTGGCGGTGGTTCTATCTGTATTACCCGTGAAACCAAAGGGATTGGTCGTGGACAAGCAACCAGCGTGATTGATGTCGCAAAAGCAAGAGATGAATACTTTAAAGAAACCGGTATTTATGTACCCATTTGTTCCGATGGTGGTATTGTGCATGATTACCATATTACTTTAGCACTGGCGATGGGTTCCGACTTTGTAATGCTGGGAAGATATTTCTCCCGTTTTGATGAAAGCCCGACTCAGAAAGTAAATATCAATGGTAATTATTTCAAAGAATATTGGGGCGAAGGTTCTAACCGTGCAAGAAACTGGCAAAGATATGACAGTGGCGGACAGGCAAAATTATCCTTTGAAGAAGGTGTGGATTCCTATGTTCCTTATGCAGGTTCTTTAAGAGATAATGTAAGTGTTACCTTAAAGAAAGTAAAATCTACTATGTGTAACTGTGGTGCGTTAACGATTGAAGAATTGCAGGAGAAAGCAAAACTTACTTTGGTTTCCTCCACCAGTATTGTGGAAGGCGGCGCCCACGATGTTATCTTAAAAGACAAAGCAATCGGCAAATAATTGCCAAAACTTGTGAAATTTCACAAAAAATTCATTTGTCGAAAAAAAATACCAAAAAAAGCTTGATATTTTTTTCACGATGTAGTATAATACTTTAGGTTTGAGACTATGGTCTCAGTAATTTGGTTAAAAAAATTTTATATATGGCAAAAATGCCAAGTATGTAAGAAAGGAATGTGCCAAATTCGGCACAGGTGTTAATCATGAAAGCAAGAGTTGGTATTAACGGATTCGGTAGAATCGGTAGATTAGTATTCAGAGCTGCAATGGAAAACGGCAAAGTTGACGTTGTTGCTATCAATGACCCGTTCATTGACTTAGAATACATGGTTTATATGCTCAGATATGACTCCGTACACGGTCAGTTCAAAGGCGATATCGAAATCAAAGGCGATAAATTAGTTGTAAACGGTAAAGAAATCGATGTTTACGCTTCTATGAATCCCGCTGAAATTCCGTGGGGTGCTTCTAAAGTAGACTTCGTTGCAGAAGCTACCGGCGTATTCACCACCATCGAAAAAGCACAGGCTCACATTCAGGCTGGTGCTAAAAAAGTAGTTATCACTGCTCCTTCTGCAGATGCTCCTATGTTCGTTATGGGTGTTAACAACACTTCTTACGACAGCTCCATGCAGATCATCTCCAATGCATCTTGCACCACTAACTGTTTAGCTCCCTTAGCTAAAGTTATCAATGACAAATTTGGTCTGGTTGAAGGTTTAATGACCACCGTTCATTCCACCACCGCTACTCAGAAAACCGTTGACGGTCCTTCCAAGAAAGACTGGAGAGGCGGTAGAGCAGCAGCTGGTAACATTATTCCTTCTTCTACCGGTGCTGCAAAAGCTGTAGGTAAAGTTATTCCCGAATTAAATGGTAAATTAACCGGTATGGCTTTCCGTGTTCCCACTTTAGACGTATCTGTTGTTGACTTAACCTGTACTTTAGCAAAACCTGCAACCTACGATGAAATCGTAGCTGCTGTAAAAGAAGCTGCAGACGGTGAAATGAAAGGTATCCTGGGTTACACTGATGAAGCAGTTGTTTCTTCCGATATGATCCATGATTCCAGAACCTCTATCTTTGATATCGATGCAGGTATTGCATTAAACGATAAATTCGTGAAATTAGTATCCTGGTACGATAACGAATGGGGTTACTCCAACAAAGTTGTTGACCTGATTGCTTATGCATACAGCGTAGACAACAAATAATT
>JAFYVF010000001.1 GCA_017549265.1 Clostridia bacterium | reverse complement strand
ATCGCTCAGAAGAGAAAAATCTCCGTTGGGGATAAAATGGCGGGTCGTCACGGTAACAAAGGGGTTATTTCCAGAGTTCTTCCCGAAGAAGATATGCCTTTCTTACCCGACGGCAGACCTTTGGATATCGTATTGAATCCCTTGGGCGTACCTTCCCGTATGAACATCGGTCAGGTATTGGAAGTGCATCTGGGTTATGCTGCAAAAGCATTAGGCTGGAAGATTGCAACTCCCGTATTCGACGGTGCGGTGGAAGAAGATATCGTATCTGCATTTGAACAGGCAGGTATCGGTTATAATGAAGAACTTCTGCCCGAATACGAAAGAAGAGAAGCAGAATTCAAAAAAGAAAAAGCAAAATTCGAAAAAGATAAAGCAAAAATGTCTCCCGAAGAGTATAAAGAAGCCGAAATGGAAATTATGCTCAAAGAGACCGAATTAAAAGAATTCAAAGGCAAGGTTTACGACGGTAAAACCGTGTTATATGATGGTAGAACCGGTGAACCTTTCGACAACCGTGTAACCGTTGGTTATATGTATTACCTGAAGTTGCATCATTTGGTTGACGATAAGATTCATGCTCGTTCCACCGGTCCTTATTCCTTGGTAACTCAGCAGCCTCTGGGTGGTAAAGCTCAGTTCGGTGGTCAGAGATTCGGGGAAATGGAAGTTTGGGCGCTGGAAGCATACGGCGCTGCTCACACCCTGCAGGAAATTCTTACCGTGAAGTCCGACGATATTGTGGGTCGTGTAAAAACCTACGAATCCATCGTTCGCGGTGTGAATATTCCCAAACCGGGCGTACCGGAATCCTTTAAAGTATTGATCAAGGAACTTCAGTCCTTAGGTCTGAATATGAAGGTGTATGATAAAGATAATGAAGAAATCAACTTAAAAGACACCTATAATGATGATGACACTCATCCGATCAGACAGATTGAAAACGAAGACGACTTGATTCAGTATGCGGAACGAAACGACTTCGCAAAAGAAGACGAGGATGATGATGACGATTTTGTTGAGGTAACCGATTTACCCGACGATGACCATCTGATTCCCGAAGACGAATCCGACTTTATTGAGGACGATGACGATATCGACACCATTTTAGCAGAACACGAAGAAAGCATTGATGATATTTTAGACGATATTGAATCGTAATGACTTTACCTGTCCCCGAGGACTTTTCTTCGGGGCGGGTGCTTACATGATTACAGGAAAATCGGGTAAAACTTTAGTAAAGGATGAGAGTCAATGTCAAATATGGAATTAAATACAAGCGAAGTAAAAAAAGACACCAAGGTAGAATTCAACAGCTTTGAGTCCATCAAGGTTGGTTTGTGTTCTCCTGAAGACGTGTTGGAATGGTCTTACGGGGAAGTAAAAAAACCCGAAACCATTAACTACAGAACTCAGAAACCGGAAAAAGACGGTTTGTTCTGTGAAAGAATCTTTGGTCCCACCAGAGACTGGGAATGTCACTGCGGTAAATACAAAAGAATCCGCTATAAAGGCGTAGTTTGTGACCGTTGTGGCGTTGAGGTAACCAAATCCAAAGTAAGACGTGAAAGAATGGGTCATATCACCTTAGCAACTCCCGTTTCTCACATCTGGTACTTTAAAGGTATCCCCTCCAGAATGGGACTTTTATTGGATATCTCCCCCAAATATTTAGAAAACGTATTATATTTTGCATCTTATATCGTTACCGACCCCGGTAAAAACACCGATCTGCAGTTAAACCAGATTCTGTCTAACGCAGAATATCAGGAAGCCAGAGAAAAATACGGTGATAAATTCCAGGCGGGTATGGGTGCAGAAGCAGTTCAGACGCTGCTTCGTAACTTAGATTTAGATAAATTATCTCAGGAATTAAAAGACGAAATCGCTTCCACCACCGGTCAGGGACAGAAGCGTACCAAACAGATGAAACGTCTGGAAGCAGTGGAATCTTTCCGTCTGTCCGGCAACAAGCCCGAATGGATGATTTTGGAAGTTCTGCCTGTTATTCCTCCTGATTTAAGACCCATGGTGCAGTTAGACGGTGGCAGATTTGCAGCGTCCGACTTAAACGATTTATACAGACGTGTTATCAACCGTAACAACCGTCTGAAAAAACTGTTGGAATTAAATGCACCTGAAATTATCGTTAGAAACGAAAAGAGAATGCTTCAGGAAGCGGTTGACGCTTTGATTGATAACGGCCGTCGCGGTAAACCCGTAACAGGCCCCGGCAACCGTCCCTTAAAATCTCTTTCCGACTTATTAAAAGGGAAACAGGGTCGTTTCCGTCAGAACTTACTGGGTAAACGTGTTGACTATTCCGGTCGTTCCGTTATCGTTGTTGGTCCCGAACTGAAAATTTATCAGTGCGGTCTGCCCAAAGAAATGGCGCTGGAACTGTTCAAACCTTTCGTAATGAAACGTCTGCACGATTCCGGTAAAGCACACAATATCAAATCTGCAAAGAGAATGGTAGAACGTGTGAACGACGAAGTGTGGGATATTTTAGCAGAGGTTATCAAAGAACATCCCGTTCTGTTAAACCGTGCGCCCACTCTGCACAGATTAGGTATCCAGGCGTTTGAACCCGTTCTGGTAGACGGCAAAGCAATCCGTCTGCATCCGCTGGTTTGTACCGCATACAACGCGGACTTCGACGGTGACCAGATGGCTGTTCACGTTCCCTTGTCTGCAGAAGCTCAGGCAGAAGCAAGATTCTTAATGCTCTCTGCAAACAACCTGTTGAAACCTCAGGACGGTAAACCTGTTACCGTTCCGACTCAGGATATGATTTTAGGTAGTTATTACCTGACTATCGTGAATGAAGATGAACCCGGTGTGGGCAAAGCATTCTCCAGCTTCGATGAAGCTATGCTGGCTTACGAAAACGGTGTGGTTGGTCTGCATGCACCCATCAAGGTAAGAAGCACCAAAGAAATTGACGGCAAAACCTATTCCAAAGTGCTGGATGTAACCGTGGGAAGAATCATCTTCAACAGCTACATTCCTCAGGACTTAGGATTTGTGGACAGAACCAACGAAGATACCATCTTAGACTTGGAAGTTCAGTTCAATGCCGACAAAAAAGCACTGGGTAAAATCATTGAAAAATGTATTGAAGTTCACGGTATCACCGAAACTGCAGTAGTGCTTGACGATATCAAAGCAAACGGTTACAAATACTCCACCCGCGGTGCAATTACCGTTGGTGTTGCCGATATGGAAGTTCCCATTACCAAATGGAAACTGATTCATGAAACCGAAGATAAGATTAAAGACGTTGAAAAGAAATTCAAACGCGGTCTGTTAACCGAAGACGACAGATACAACAAGGTAATCGACCTGTGGACCAACACCATTGACGATGTTACCGATGCGCTGATGGATAACTTAAAAGCTACCAACCCCATCTTCATGATGGCGGACTCCGGTGCCCGTGGTAGTAAGAGCCAGATTCGTCAGTTAGCAGGTATGCGTGGTCTGATGGCAGATACCTCCGGTAAAACCGTTGAAATCCCCATCCGTGCAAACTTCCGTGAAGGTCTGAACGTTTTGGAATACTTCATTTCTTCTCACGGTGCTCGTAAAGGTCTTGCCGATACCGCACTTCGTACCGCTGACTCCGGTTACTTGACCAGACGTCTGGTTGACGTATCCCAGGATGTTATCATCCGTGAAACCGACTGTGGTTCTCACGATGGTTTAGACGTGGAAGCAATCAAAGGTATCGAACCCTTACACGAAAGACTGGTTGGCAGATATCTGATCAGCGACTTTGTTGATCCTGCAACCGGCGAAGTAATCTGCGATACCGACACTATGATTTCCAAGAAAAAAGCATTGGAAATTGAAAAAGTTTGTGAAGCAAATAATATCAAATCCGTTAAAATCCGTTCCGTACTGGGTTGTAAATCCAAAATCGGTGTTTGTGCAAAATGTTACGGTGCAAACCTTGCCAGCGGTTCTCCCATTTCTATCGGGGAAGCAGTTGGTATCATTGCAGCACAGTCCATCGGGGAACCCGGTACTCAGTTGACTATGAGAACCTTCCATACCGGTGGTGTTGCGGGTGGCGATATTACCCAGTGTCTTCCCAGAGTTGAAGAACTCTTTGAAGCAAGAAAACCCAAGGGCTGTACCGAAATTTCCGAGCTGTCCGGTAAGGTTAGCGTTGTAACCGATCATAAGAGAGAAGTTACCGTGGTTTCTGACGACGGCGAAGCAAAAACCTATAAAATCCCTTACGGTTCTCAAATCAAAGTTCAGGATGGCAGCTTCATTGAAGCAGGTGATCCTTTAACCGAAGGTCCTATCAATCCTCACGATGTACTCCGCATCAAAGGCAAATTCTCCGTTTGGGAATACTTAATTTCCGAAGTACAGAGAGTTTACCGTCTCCAAGGGGTAGATATCAATGATAAACACATTGAGGTTATCGTTCGTCAGATGATGAGAAAAATCCGCGTGGACGACAATGGGGATACCAATATGTTCCCCGGCTCCTTAGTGGATATGGTAGAATTCAACGAGCAGAACGAAAAAGTAAGAGAGATGGGCGGCAAAGAAGCAGTGGGTGAAGTTACCTTATTAGGTATTACCAAAGCATCTTTGGCAACCGATTCCTTCCTGTCTGCAGCATCCTTCCAGGAAACTACCAAGGTTTTAACCGATGCAGCAATCAAAGGAAAAATCGACCCGCTTAACGGCTTAAAAGAAAACGTTATCTTAGGTAAACTGATTCCCGCAGGTACCGGTATGCAGAAATACCAGGATACTGAATATGAAACAGCTCAGAAAGTTGTTTTGGATGAAGAACCTGTCCTTGTAGCGGAAGAAGCGTAATCTGAAAATTTATCCATCATCGGAAATCGCTAAAAGATTTCCGATGATGGAATCCGTTTTTATTCGGAAAAAAATAAAAAAATTCATAAACGTATTGACATTTTGACATTTTCGTGCTAATATATCATATTAGAAAGTGGTGTGTTCTTATGCTTTCGGAGTTGTCCGGTGAGCAAAAATTAGTTGGAATTAAGCAGTGTACTAAGGCTGTGGAAGAGGGAATTGTGTCTTTGGCTTATGTGGCAAGAGATGTGGCTCCTTCTATCGTGGACCCGTTTTTGAACCTTTGTTCCAAGAAGAACATTCCGGTTACTGAAATTGCCACCAAAAAGGAATTGGGCGAGCTTTGCGGTATTGACGTAAAGGCATCAGTTGCGGTGGTATTAAAGCAGTCATTTTAAAAAAATATGCAAAATTGTAAGGGGAGTAGTCTGCCCTTGCACCTATTTTTATTTGTGCCAATCCGCTTGTTTTTGCGGTTTTTCTCTCATGAAAAACTGTGAAAACAGGCAGATTGCCTGGTAGAACATTTTAATTTTAATGAAAGGAGAAACAAGATGCCTACATTCAGCCAATTAGTTAGAAAAGGCAGACAGGTAGCTGTTACCAAGTCTACTGCACCTGCTCTTCAGAAAGGTTTAAACACCTTGAAAAAGCAGGCTACCGACATTTCCTCCCCCCAGAAAAGAGGAGTATGTACAGCTGTTAAAACCATGACGCCTAAAAAACCGAACTCTGCTCTTCGTAAAATTGCCAGAGTTAGACTGACCAATGGTATTGAAGTGTCTGCGTACATCCCCGGCATCGGTCATAACCTGCAGGAACACAGCGTTGTTATGATCAGAGGCGGTAGAGTAAAAGACTTACCCGGTGTTAGATATCATATCATCCGTGGTACCTTAGATACTCAGGGTGTTGCAAACAGAAATCAGTCCAGATCCAAATACGGCGCGAAAAGACCGAAAAAAGCTGCGAAATAATAAAGCTGCTTAATTTATTTGGAATTTTTATTCGTACTTTGTACGAGAACCAACTAAATAGTGCAAGTGCGAATCTTCATTATTTTTCATTATAATTAAGATGTTCGTCACCAGCACTAACAAGATAAGCCAAATGATTGAAAAGTTTGGCGAAGCTTGAGTACCCGATAAAATTTTATGATTTATCCTTAGAAAGGGGGAAGTACAGTGCCGAGAAGAGGTAATGTAGTAAAAAGAGACGTTTTGCCGGATCCGATATATAATGATAAAATCGTAACAAGACTTATCAATAATATCATGCTTGACGGTAAAAAAGGTGTAGCCCAGAAAATTGTTTATGGTGCGTTTGAAATTGTTCAGGAAAAAACCGGAAAAGAACCCT
>JAFYVF010000024.1 GCA_017549265.1 Clostridia bacterium | reverse complement strand
ACGAACCAAAAATGCGCCAAAGCCTTATGATGTGAAGTTTTTTGTGTTGGATACCGATCGGGACAAGCTTTATGAACGGATTAACCGACGAGTTGATTTGATGTTGGAAAACGGGTTGGTTGAGGAAGTGAAAACGCTCTTAGAGCAGGGGATTCCCAAAACCAACACCTCTATGCAGGCAATCGGTTATAAAGAAATTGTGGAATATTTAGACGGATATTTAACTTTGGACGAAGCGGTGGAAAAACTGAAAATGGAATCCCGCCGCTATGCTAAACGCCAGCTGACCTGGTTTCGCAGAAACGAAGGAGCCCATTGGCTGGAAGCAAGTTTGCCAAAAGAGGAACTTGCAGAGAAGATTCTTAAAACGATAGAAAAAAGGTGACAAAGATGGAAGAAAAAAGAACAAAAGCCAAACGTAAAATCAAAATCCCACCCGTTTACTATATTGTGGGTGGAATTATTTTGGTTTTAGTGATCATTGGTTTATATATTTTTTATCACCCAAGTTACAGCACACAAGTGGTGTATCATGGCAGTGAAGATGTTGTGATTTCCGGGAAAGGGATTTTTGTCTGGGATGAGGAATTATTGACATCCACCACCAATGGAATGGCTGTGTTAAATTATTCCGACGGAACACGTGTAACCGCAAAAACCCATGTTGCTACCGTATATTCCGGAGAAATTGATGAAAACAAAAAGGATAATATTAAGTCTCTAAACGAACGTATCAATCTTTTGGAAACCACGATTAAAAATCAAGGGCAGAACAGTAATACCAGCGAAGATGCCAAGTCTTTACTGATAAAAAAGATGCAGAATGTTTCTTATTATTCTCAGGCAGGAAAGTTTGATTCTTTTTTACGGGAAGCAAGAGAGATAGAAGATTTGAACTTGGGTATTTTAGGCGGAAGTCCTGAGGAAGAATTGGAAAAGCTGAAACGTCAGCGCGATGATTTGGAACGTTCCATTGTGGGTAGTAAAGATTCATTTTATTCGGTTTCATCGGGGTTAATTACTTCAAAAGTGGATGGCTATGAAGCTTTTATCAACGAAAAAACAACCGAGAATTTAGATTGTCAGATGTTTGATAATTTATGGAATTCCTCCCCAACCGATTATTCCAAAACGCAGGGAGATTACGTATTTGGCAAAATCGTAAATAATTATGAGGCTACTTTATTGGTGCGTATTTCCAATCAAGATGCAGAAGGTATTGGGATTCCCACCAAAGAAAATCCCAATAAAATCAATGTTTTGTATTTGAAATCGTCACGTGTTCCTGAAGGTAAAGTCGCCTGCACGGTGCAAGATGTTTCTTCCAACGGTACAGATACCGTTTTAACATTGACCTTAAACAATCATCTGGATGCTTTTATGGGAGAACGTAAAATTGATTTAGAACTGATTAAAAAGACATATAGCGGACTTCGGATTCCCAAAGAAGCGATTCAGGAAGATGAAAACGGTAAATTTGTTTTCATTGTGAAGGAAAGTATTGTCAGAAAACGTCCGGTAAAAGTGCTTTGCGAAAGCAATGGCTATGTGATTGCGGAAGAAGATAATAACAATCCTTCTAATGTTTTGTTGTATGATTTGGTGATTACCGAGTATAAAAATTTGGCAGAGGGAAGCCCTGCGCCCAACACCAGATAGTTTTTTGTAAAAAAAACAAGAAAAGGAGCGAATCCGATTGACAATAGCGGAAAAACTTGATATAATAAAAAGTAAGATTTCAGACAGCGCAAAGCGTTCGGGAAGGTGTCCTGAAGAAGTGATGCTACTGCCTGTTACCAAGACTAAAACGGTTGAAGAAATTATGCCCGCTTTAACGTGCGGTATTCGTGCAATCGGAGAAAATTACGTGCAGGAACTGGTGGAAAAATATGAGGTTCTTTCTCCGTATGTGGACGAGTTTCATATGATTGGGCATCTGCAGTCCAATAAGGTGAAATACTTAATTGATAAAGTGAGTCTGATTCACTCTGTGGATTCTTCTTCGGTGCTTACCCAAATCCAGAAACAGGCGCAAAAAATCGGGAAGATTCAAAAGATTCTTTTTGAAGTGAATTTGACAAAAGAGGATTCTAAATTTGGCGTGTATGAGGAGAATTTGGAAGAACTTTATTTATTGGCAAAAGATTGTCCAAACGTATCGGTATGCGGACTGATGACGATGCCTCCCGTTTATTATGAAGAACCCAAGCTTCGAGAAGTGTTCTCCAAACTCAGACGGATTTTTGAGGATTACAAGGCAAAAGATTCTGCGTTTGACACGTTATCTATGGGGATGAGCAATGACTATGAAATTGCCATAGAGGAAGGGTCTAACCTTGTCAGAATAGGTTCTAAAATTTTTGGGCCTAGAATTTATCAATCGTAGTTTTAAAACACAGCGATATTCATTTGATTAATAAGACATAGGAGGATAGTACAATGTTTGGTGCTATTAAAAAGAAATTAGTTGATTTTGGAATTTTAGAAAAAGAAGAGGAAGAAATTGACGAAGTAGAAAGCATCTTTAAACCCAAAGATGTTTCCTTAAAAGAAACTAAGGAATTAAAAGAGTCTAAAGATATTCGTGAAAGTTTATCTTCTGCTCCTAAAAAAGGCAAAATTGTGAATATTCATACCACCACTCAGCTGAAGGTGGTTGTTGTTCAGCCTGCAGCTTTTGAAGATTCCAGAGAAATTGCTGACCACTTAAAAACGAAAAAACCTATTGTGGTGAATTTAGAAAATATTGATCGTGAAGTAGCAAAACGGATTATTGACTTTTTATCCGGTGCAGTTTATTCGTTAGATGGCAATATTCAAAAGATTTCCAACGGCATTTTTCTGATTGTTCCGTATAATATGGGCATTATGGGAGATTTTAAAGATGAGCTCAGAAATAAGGTTGCATTTCCGTTCTAATCTTTATTGATATTTTGGATTTATGCAAACAAAAACAGAGCTTTTAGCGAAAATTTCTGATAAAGAAGACAGAATGCTTTTGTCGTCGGTGTACGATAAGTTGGAGCAGTCCTATCAGAAAAATTATCCTATTTATACGGATTTTTTGGACGAAAGACAAATCACAATGGTGAAGGCATTCTTTCCATTCTTTCAGGAACAGCTATCCTTTTACGGTGGCATCCAAAATGCAGGACGCAATATTTGTTATTTGCGGTTTGGTTATGAACAGTTTCCGGTAGTTTTACTGAAGCTTTCTTTCCCGAAAGGGGCAGACATTTCTCATCGGGATGTTTTAGGTGCTTTGATGGGACTTGGCATTAAGCGACAGAAGATTGGTGATATCCTGATTGGGGAATCCAATGTGGTTGCCGTTAAGGAAGAAATCTTAAAGTATATTCTCGAAAATTTAACCTCGGTAGGGCGATATCCTGTTTCTGTGAGTGTTTTGGAAAACGAAACGGTTATCATGGAGGAAAAAGTTTCTTTTCGGACAACTACGGTTGCTGCATTGAGATTAGACTGTATTGTTTCTGATATCACAAGGTTATCCCGAGAAAAATCGAAAGAGTTGATTCTTTCCGGGAAAGTGAAACTGAATCATTTTGAGGAAACCAATTATAAAAAAGTGCTTTCCCAGGGAGACTTAGTTTCAATTTCCAAAAAAGGACGTTTTGCCCTTTCGGAAATTGAAGGTATTACCCGAAAAGACAGAATCAAAATAACCATAAAAAAATACGAATAAGGCATAGGAGACAATTGCTCTTATGCCTTTCTCTAAAAAAAGGAGGATTTTTATGTACACACCGATTGAACTGGAAAATATTACCTTTAAAAAAACAGCTGTAGGTTTTGATAAGGATGAGGTAATGGCGTTTATCAGCCGTATTTATCAGGACTATGATAAACTTTATAAGGAAAATCTTGCATTAAGAGATAAAAATAATATGCTTTCTGATGCAATTCGTGAATACAAATCTATGGAAGACGCACTGCGTGATACGGTAGTAACTGCACATTCCGTTTCTGACGAAGTAAAGAAAAATGCACATAAGGAAGCAGAAGTAATTTTAAAAGATGCAAATTTGCAGCGAGAAGAAATGATTGCACGTGCCAACCAAGAGTTGGAAGCAATTTCTTTAAAAATAGCAAATTTAAAACAGGAGTATCAGATTTATAAAACAAAAGTGAAAGGTCTCATTCAATCTCAGATTGAAATTTTAGATATGGAGTAATATAGGTAGCATACAATGATGATATTATATATGGGGATTGTTTTATTCCTGATTTTAGTAACAAGAATTTTAGCATATTGGGGAAATTATATTTTACCATCCGGTGGTGTTGATGTGATACCAAATGTGTTTAAATTTTCTTTTGTGGCAAATGACGGTGCTGGATTTGGCATTTTTGCAGGCGAAAAATTCTGGTTAATCGCAATTTCTGTGATTCTTGTTATTGTAATCACATACTATGTGACTTATAAAGGAAAGTCCATTCATTTATCCACCTTAATTCCTTTGGCACTGCTTTCCGGTGGTGGGATTTCCAATGTTGCAGATCGTTTACAATTTGGATATGTGGTGGACTACCTTGATTTTTATTGCATCAACTATCCTGTTTTTAATCTGGCAGATATTTGTGTGGTGGTGGGCGTTTTCTGGATTGCTGCGAAAATTGTATTTGCCAAAGACCCCCAAAAACAGTAGGAGAGTGTTCTATGGAGCTGATTGTTTCAACAGCTTGTAAAATTAGAATTGATAAATACATTGCTGAGGTATGTCCTGATTTGACCAGGAGCTTTGTGCAAAAGCTGATAGAGGAAGATCATATTACTGCGAACGGTGTTGTTTGTACAAAAAAAACAATGGTTTCCGAGGGCGATGTAATTTGTTTTGAAATTCCAAAGCCCAAAGAACTTTCGGTGAATGAAGAAAATATTCCTTTGGAAATTGTTTACGAAGATGATTCACTCATTGTGGTCAATAAGCCACGTGGGATGGTGGTTCATCCTGCCAACGGAAATTATGAAGGAACATTGGTTAACGCACTTTTGTATCATTGTAAGGGACGTCTTTCGTCCATCAATGGCGTGATTCGTCCCGGCATTGTTCATCGGATTGATAAGGATACCAGCGGTCTTTTATTGGTGGCAAAAACAGATGCGGCACATCTTTCTTTGGCAGAGCAAATTAAAGAACATTCTGTAAAACGGGAATATGTTGCTTTGTTGGATGGTGTGATTAAAGAGGACAGTGGTACGGTGGATAAGCCCATCGGCAGAAGTGAAAAAGACCGTAAGAAAATGGCGATTACCCTAAAAAATTCCAAAAATGCGGTAACGCATTATACTGTGCTGGAACGTTACACAGGATATTGTCTGGTAAAATGTCGATTGGAAACAGGAAGAACCCATCAGATTCGTGTACATATGGCAAGTCTTGGTCATCCCGTAACCGGAGACCCGGTTTATGGTGCAAAAAAGCAAAAGCTTTTTCATGAGGGTCAACTGCTTCACGCGAAGACCATCGGATTGATTCATCCCAAAACAGGCGAGTATATGGAGTTTAGCTCCGAGCTTCCTGATGAATTTCAAGCCGTTTTAAATAAGCTGAGATAATGGAAGGACTTTAGATATGAAAACAATAGAAGAAGTACGGTCATTTTTTCAAAATGACCGATTTGCAACAGAAAACGGAATGGTGATTGATGAAATTGATGAAAATTTCGCCAAGTGCAGCATGACAATTGCATCGCGTCATAAAAATGCTGTTGGCGGGGTAATGGGTGGTGTTTATTTCACCTTAGCCGATTTTTGCTATGCTGTGGCAACCAATCATCAAGAGCCCAAGTGGGTGTCTTTGAATTCCACCATTTCTTTTTTGGGAAGACCAAAAGGGGAAAGTTTGATTGCAGCCGCTACTTGTGTAAAAAACGGTCGTTCCACCAATCTTTATAACGTTACAGTAACGGATGAACTAGAGAATCTTGTGGCAACTGTATCGATTACCGGATTTGCCACCAAGTAGCGAAATTCCAAAAAGGAGATAGGAACATGGAATCGATTTTGAATCCTTGGCAGGATTATACTATATTGCATCAAAATCGTCTGGAGCCTCACGCGTATCTGATTCCTTATCACGATTTATTATCGGCAAAACAAGGAATTCGGGAAGAATCCCGAAACGTTCAGATGCTGAATGGACTCTGGCGATTTTCTTATTATGAGCACACTTTGTTAGCACCCGATGATTTTTGGCATTGTGATTATTCTGACGGTGATTGGGATGAAATCCCGGTACCGTCTTGTTGGCAGATGCACGGTTACGGAATCAAAAACTATTTGAATACCCGATACCCGTTTCCGGTAACTGCTCCCGAGGTTCCTTTAGAAGGCGCAGTGGGATGCTATCGTAGAACATTTACCGTTCCGGAAAATTGGGATGAAAAAAATGTCAGACTGGTGTTTGACGGCGTTTGCACTGCCTATCTGGTGTATGTGAACGGCAGGGAAGTTGGTTTCAGCCAGGGTTCTCATCTGACTTCAGAATTTGATATTACCGATTATCTCACCAAAGGAGAGAATCTGATTGGGGTAAAAGTGCTTCAGTGGGCATATTCATCTTACCTAGAATGCCAGGATATGTGGCGTTTTAACGGGATTTTCCGTGATGTCTATCTGATTGCAACCGAAAAAAACACCTTAAAAGATATTTATATCACCTCTGCGTTTGATAACAATTATTGTGATGCCACCTTATCAGTACAGGCTGATTTTACCAAAGACAGCAAAGAAAAAGCACGTTTTACATTATTGGATGCACAGGAAAATATTGTGTTTTGTGAAGAAACTGCTGTGTCTGAAACAGTTGCTTTTGCAAAACAGTTGACAGCACCCAAAAAATGGACTGCAGAAACACCGTATTTGTACCGTTTGTATATTGAATTGGCAAATGAAACCTACTGTGTGCCGGTTGGCATCAAGCAGGTAGAAATTAAAGATAGTATCTTTCTTGTAAACGGTGCTCCCATTAAAGTGCAGGGGGTAAACCGTCACGATACTCATCCTGACACAGGATACACAGTCACTGTGGATGATATGATAAAAGATATCCTTTTAATGAAACAGCATAATATCAATGCTGTGCGTACAGCGCATTATCCCAATGACCCTCGATTTTTGGAGCTTTGTGACCGTTATGGATTATATGTGATTTCTGAAACCGATTTAGAAACTCACGGTATGGAATCATTAAACCGAGACTTTTTTGATATGGAGTCACGTCGGAAAAACGCCAACAGACTGACCAATCAAACCGATTGGGAACCCCAATATGTGGACCGAATGAAACGAATGGTGGAACGGGATAAAAATCATCCGTCTGTGATTATGTGGTCCTTGGGAAATGAGTCGGGAAGCGGTAGTAACCATCGTACTATGGCAACCTGGGTACACGAAAATTATCCCGGCATTCCTGTGCATTTTGAGAGTGAATGTATTCAGGCGGAACACGAACCCAAATATTGCGATGTTTCCAGCCAGATGTATTCTTATCCTCAGGTTTGTGTGGAGCGATGCACCGACGAAAAAGACAAGCGCCCCTTCTTTTTGTGTGAATATGCACACGCTATGGGCACAGGCCCCGGTGGGTTAACGGACTATCAGGAGCTTATCCAGCAATATGATAATCTTATCGGTGGTTGCGTATGGGAATGGGCAGACCACGGCATCAGAGAATATGATGAAAACGGGAACCCCTATTTTACTTATGGCGGTGATCACGACGACTGGCCTCACGACCGTGAATTCTGTATTGACGGTTTATGTTCTCCCGACAGGATTCCTCATCCTGGTTTACTGGAATATAAAAAAGTGATTGAACCGGTCATTGTGCAGGATTTTGAGGTTTCCAATCAGAGTGTTACGATTCGCAATAGATATGATTTCATCGACTTGTCTCATCTTTTGGGACAGTGGAAATTACTCTGTGACGGTGTTGTGGCACAGGAAGGTTCTTTTGTTGGATTTGAGGATATAAAATCTCATGAAAGCAAAAAAATTACCATTCCATATTCCGCTTTTGAAATGAACGACGGAAAGGAATGGATTCTGGATATTTCTTTTGTCTTAAAAGAAGCAAACAGCTGGGCAGAGGCAGAACATCCGATTGCCCGCTCTCAGTTGGCATTTCCTTATAAAAGAAAATCGTTGATAATGTCACAGGATCACAAGGTGAGTATTTCCGAGAATAAAACCGGAATCAGTATCACAGGAAATGATTTTTCCTATCGTTTTTCCAAGATTTTGGGTACCTTTGATTCTCTTTGTTATCACGGTCTGGAGTTTTTGCAGAAAGGCCCCGTGCTGAATGCATGGTGGGCACCTACTGATAACGATAGAATCGGCGGGGAATGTGTTGAGCCGAATTGGGTGGAAGCAGGATTGAACCGTTTGCAACATTATGTGAGAAGCGTGGAAATCTGCAAACAAACCGAACAGCAGGTTGAGATTTCGGTAAAAGCAAGATTAGCCACTCCCACTATGTTGCCATTATTTGAAGTGCGTTACCAATATACTGTAAACGGAGCAGGGGAAATCCTTATGAGCGTTTCCTATCAGATGGGGGATGTGAAATCTGATTTTGCTCCCGAATGTCTGCCGAAAATCGGCTTACAGATGATTCTTGAACCCTCTTTCCAAACTATGCAGTGGTATGGGAAAGGTCCTCATTTCAGCTATCCTGATATCAAAGAAAGTGCCATGGTTGGCATCTATCAGATGCCGGTGGCAGATTTATTTGAGCATTATATCCGTCCTCAGGAAAATTGCAACCGTTCAGATATCCGTTGGGTGCGTATGAAACATGATGAAGGTGTTTCCTGGACGGTGCAGGGAGATGGAATTCTCCTGAATACCTCTGCATATCATTACAGTGATAAGGCGATTGAAAAAGCAGGGCATGAGCATTTGTTATCTTCGGAAGAATGTGTGTATTTCAATGTGGATCAAAAAGTTTCCGGTATCGGAACAGGCAGTTGCGGTCCTCGCACATTTGCTCATTACCGTTTATATCCCCAAGATGATGAATTCACCTTCTTATTCACGCCAAAAGCATAAGAAAAAGGCTATCCGAATCGGATAGCCTTTTTTGGTATGATGAAGTGATTAAACTAAAGTTTCATCTTTTGCTTTTTCTTTTAATAAATCGCGGATTTCTTCTAACAATACAACATCGTCTGCTTTTTTGGGAGCTTCTGCAGGAGCTTCTTCTGCTTCTTTTCTTTTTCTGGAAAGCTTAGTGAACACTTTAATGAACACAAAGATAGATAATGCAATGATGAAGAAGTCAATAATGCTCTGGATAAATGCGCCGTATTTTATTTCAGCTTCGTTTACGGTATAGGAGAGGTCTGTAAAATTCACGCCACCCATTAACAGCCCGATCGCAGGAGTAATTACGTTATCTACCAATGAAGTAACGATTGCCTTAAAGGCACCGCCGATAACAACACCGACAGCCATATCAAGCACATTGCCTTGTAAAGCAAATGCCTTGAATTCAGCAATAAATCCACTTGCTTTTTTCTTTGCATCTTTCATAATAAAATCCCTTTCTCTTTTAGAATTATCTAATCAAATAATTTTTTCGTTAGTTTAGAAGGTGTTTATCCTATTCTCTTTCTTCCAAAGGCACGTAAGCAGCATCTTTGGAAATGCACTTATAAGCCGGACGCATAATTTTCTTGTTCATAGAAATTTCTTCTAAAATATGAGCACCCCAACCGGCAATTCTGGAAATTGCAAATAAGGGGGTAAAGAGTTCTTTGGGGATGTTGAGCATCTGATATACAAAGCCGGAATATAAATCCACATTGGCACAAATATCTTTACTGGTTTTTCTGTTGATCACGATGGGAGCCAGGCGTTCCACTGCTTCATATACTCTAAATTGATCCATAGCACCTTTTTCTTCTGCAAGTTCTCTAGCTTTTTCACGAAGCAATTCCGCACGAGGGTCAGAAATGGTGTAAACCGCATGTCCCATACCATAAATCAAACCGCTCTTGTCATAGGCTTTTTTATCAAGGATTTTCGCTAAATGTTCCATGATTTCATCATCATTATCCCAATGCTGAACATTTTCGCACAAATCTTCCATCATTTCAACAACCTTGATATTAGCACCGCCGTGACGGGGTCCTTTTAAAGAGCCGATCGCTGCTGCGATTGCAGAATATACATCAGTGCCGGAAGAAGTTACCACGTGGGTAGTAAAGGTAGAATTGTTACCGCCGCCGTGTTCTGCGTGTAAAATCAGCATCAAATCTAAAATTTCTGCTTCTAAGGGAGTAAATTTTCTGTTGGTACGAATCAAATGCAGGAAGTTTTCTGCAATGGAATAGTCATCTCTGCAGTGGTGAAGCACCAGACTTTTGCCGTCATAATAATGACGTTTCGCTTGGTAACCGTACGCTGCGATGGTGCTTAATCTGGAAATTAAAGCAATAATCTGACGGATAACGTTTGAAATGCTGGTATCGTCAGGACTTTCGTCATAAGAATACAGTGCCAACACACCGCGAGCAAGTTTGTTCATAATATCCTTACTGGGAGCCTTTAAAATCATATCTTCTGCAAAACCGAACGGCAGTTCACGGTATGCAGCAATATTATCACAGAAGGTTTCGAATTCTTCTTTGTTTGGAAGTTTTGAAAACAGAAGCAGAAAAATGACTTCTTCAAACCCCATTCTTTTTCCTTTTAACCCTGCAATGATATCACGGATTTCAATTCCGCGGTAAGAAAGTTTTCCGGGAATGGCAATTTTTTCATCATTCTCAATAATATAACTGCTAACATTACCAACAGTGGTTAAACCAACTAAAACACCGGTTCCGTTGGCATTACGAAGACCTCTTTTTACGTCATATTTTCCGTAAAGAGAGGAATCAATTTCAGAAAAATCTTTCACCTTGTGAGATAAATGTTCAATATATTCAGGGGTCAGATGAGGTTCTTTCATATCATAACATCTCCTTTATGCATAGTTTGTAAATAAGTCATAAAAATGGTGCAAACATACCCCAAAATACAGACTTTCATTTTATTTTACAATAAAATGCAAAAATAGTCAATAAGAAATAGAATAAAATCATAAAAATATTTGAAATCGGTTGACATCCAACTTATCATTTGATAAAATAATGATAAAATGAGAAGAGTATATTTTTTCATTTATTGCATATTCAGAAAGGAAGTTTTACAATATGAATTTTGATGAACAGAATCAGAATACACAAGAACCTGCAGTGGAAGAAACGGAAGTAATTCCAGAAGAAACTGCGACCAACGAGGCTAAAGAAACCGATGATAATCAAGCAACTGCCGAAGATGTTTCTCCAGATCCTTCATTGGAAGAACCTGTAGATAGCCCTTCATTTAACCAAAAAAAGAATGATAAGCAAAATAAGCAGAAAAAACCGAAGCAAAAGAAAACCTGGCAGCAGGAAGTATTAGAGTGGATTTACTGTTTGGGAATTGCTGCTTTGGTGGCATTTCTTTTGATTACTTTTGTTGGGCAAATTGTGGATGTAAGCGGAAGTTCTATGGAACCCACTTTAGATAACGGCGATAAGCTGATTCTCTATAAATTAGGCTATACCCCTAAAAAAGGTGATGTAGTTGTGGTAGACCCCAAAGGAGATACCAGACTTTTCATTAAACGTGTTATTGCAACTCCCGGTGATACAGTGGAAGCAAAGTATGCAGAAACGAAAATGGTCGATATGGATCGCGATGAAACTACACCGGATGTACCGATGGCATTTTACGATGTTTATGTAAACGGTGAAAAATTAGATGAACCGTATATCAAGGAAAAAATCAGAGACAATACCCTCGGAGCTTTGAGAGAACCTCAGACAGTTCCGGATGGGCACGTGTTTGTGTTGGGAGATAACCGAAACAACAGTGATGACAGTCGTGATGCTGTGACTGTCGGTATGGTAAGTTACGATTCCATTAAAGGAAAAGCAATTTTCAGAATTTGGCCCCTTGGCAAAATGGGACCGATTCACTAAAACGCTATCATCAAAAATATTAGGGAGGGATTTTATGAATATTAACTGGTATCCCGGGCATATGGCAAAAACCAAACGCTTAATTTCCGAGGATTTAAAATTGGTGGATGCTGTGGTGGAAGTGTTGGACGCCAGAATACCCATCTCTTCCAAAAATCCCGATATTGACACCCTGTGCCAAAACAAACCCAAAATTGTGTTGTTAAATAAATCTGATATGGCTGATGATGCGATTACAGACAGCTGGGTTTCCTATTATAAGGAACAGGGAATTTTGGCATTAAAAGTGAATTGTGAAACGGGGGAAGGACTCAAACGGATTCCTTCCGATTTAAAAGAGTTGTTAAAAGAAAAGCTTCTTCGCAACGAACAAAAAGGCGTGTTTAAACCGATTCGTATTATGGTGGTAGGGATTCCCAATTCCGGAAAATCTTCTTTCATTAACCGTATTGCCAATAATAAACGCCTGAAAACTGAAGATCGTCCCGGCGTTACTGTGCATAAACAGTGGGTAAAGGTTTCCAATGAAATTGAACTGATGGACACTCCCGGGATTTTGTGGCCGAAATTAGGTGATGAAAAGGTTGCTTTGCACCTTGCTTATACCGGCGCTATTAAGAGTCAGATTCTGGATGTGGAAGAGTTGGGCGTTTATCTGATTGATTATCTTTTGCAAAACCATCCCGATGCTCTTGTGCAACGGTATAAAATCACTTTGGAAGCATTTGACGATAAACTAACTGTTTATGATAAAATTGCTTTCAAACGAGGTTACATTTTCAGTAAAAATGATCCTGGTTACGAACGTTGTGCCAATGCGGTGTTAGACGATTTCAAAAACGGACGGTTCGGAAATTTAAGTTTGGAAACACCGGAGGATTTATGAGCACCTTTATTGATGATTTAGAACTGATTGGAGACGGTAAGCATTACCAATATATTTGCGGTGTTGACGAAGCCGGTCGCGGCCCCCTTTGCGGACCTGTTGCCGCAGCTGCCGTGATTATGCCGAGAGACTCCTTTATTGAAGGAGTAAACGATTCTAAAAAACTAACAGAAAAGAAAAGAGAAGCTTTGTATGAACAGATTATCAAAGAAGCGATTTCTTATCATGTTTGTTTGATAGATAATGATGAAATTGACAGAATCAATATT
>JAFYVF010000023.1 GCA_017549265.1 Clostridia bacterium | reverse complement strand
AGTCCCCAGGAACCGCAATCATCGTAAATGACCCGAACCTCAACGCCTTCTTGCACTTTTTCTTTCAGAATGGTGAGAATTTCATCCCACATTTTTCCGTTTGCGATAATAAAATACTCTAAGAAGATATATTTCTTTGCCAAAAGAAGTTCTTCTTTCATCTGTTGAAATTTATCTTCTCCCAAGGGGAAATATTCGCATCCTTCGTTTGCATACAAAGGATACCCTGCCTGGCTGACGTAATGCATCAGCGGCAGAGCGGCAGAATCTGAAGATTTTGCCGCTTCCCATACCGCGTTGTGTTGCGTTAAATATTCTTGCTTGAATTTTTGTTGTATTTCCCGATTCTTTTTCAAGCGGGAGCTTACCTTGGAGGTGCCAAACAGCAGATAAAAAATACCTCCAAATACAGGTACGATGAGAATTGGAATGACCCAGGCAAGCTTATAAGCGGGATTTTTCTCTGAATTGATGACCGTAATCAGCATCGCAAGACTTAAAAATAGCAAAATTCCGTAAATATAGGGGAAAAAATTTGCCATTCTCCAAAGAGAAATGACCAAAAAGCCAAGCTGAAGGAGAATCAGGATTACGATTGCTGTGGTTCTTCGGAAAAAATATCCCGACAGTTTTTTCTTCATATTACAACATCCTTAAAAATTGCCAGAAAAGTTCTAAAAAGGATAGCTTCGGCACTTCTTTTTTTACGATTAAATTAGTTTCTTTGATGATTGTTCCGTCTATTTCAAAATAAAGTTTACCTGCTACGGTTCCGGGAGAAACAGGAGCAGTCAGCGGGTAGTATTCCACCCGTTTGGTCGGTTCCTTTGCAGTTAGTTTTTCTTGTAGGAAGGTTAAACTTTCTTCAGGGTATAGTTCCACCGATGTCTCTTTTGCGTATGCTACCGGCACTTGAGAGAACACTTCCTTCGGAGTGGTCAGCGTGGTAAGCTGATAATTGGCAAAACCGTAGTCCAACAATTTTTTGGCGTCGGTAAAACGCATTTCACTTGTGGGTGAATTTAAAACCACCGCAATTAATTCCATACCGTTTCGTTTGGCGGAGGCACTTAAACAGGAACCGGCTTTGGTGGTGGAGCCTGTTTTTAATCCGGTGATACCGTCGTAGTAGTGAACCAATTTGTTGGTGTTGGTAAGGTCAAATTTTCCGTCACGAATCTGATCCTGCCAGATACAGGTATATTTTCTGGCGATATCGTGACTTAATATCATGCGGGAGATGGTTGCAATATCTTGTGCAGAGGAGTAGTGCCCGTCTTCATCAAGACCGTGAGGATTTTTGTAGACCGTATCAGTTAGTCCCAATTCCTGTGCCCGATTGTTCATTCGTTCCACAAAGGCTTCCACAGACCCTTCTAAATGTTCCGCCATTGCCACGCAGGCATCATTGGCGGATGCCACGAAAATGGATTTTAAAAGAGTGTCCACGTCCATTACTTCATTTTCTTCCAGATAAATCTGGGAGCCACCCATTGCCGCAGCATTGGCGCTGGCAGTTACGTTATCTGTGAGATTGATACGACCGCTTTCAATATCTTCTATGATAAGCAGGGTAGTCATCAGCTTGGTGATGCTTGCCATTGCCCGACGTTCGGTTGCATTTTTTTCTGCCAGGACTGTGCCTGTTTCTTTCTCAATCAGAATATAGGCAGAGGCTTCCGGCTCCGATAACGGTACTTCTGCCGCCGCATAGAGCGGCATTACAAGCAACATACAAAGAAGTATGCACAGTGCCTTTTTGGAATATCTCACAATTCTCATAATGTTGGATTCCTTTCCTCCCAAAGGGAAATCGTTTGTGGTAGTTTAGTATATGTAAAACCATCGAAAAATAGAAGAAATCACTCTTGAGATTTCGGATGATATTTCTGATAATCCGAAACAATTCTGGGCTTAAAGCCTTTCACATAGCTTTTAGTCAATGCAATGTTTTTGTGCCCCAAAAGCTCCTGTACCATTTCCAAATCGGCGCCGTTTTCCATCAGGTGAAGTGCCATGCTTTTTCGAATCAGATGAGGGGTGATTTCTTTTTGTATGTTTGCTTTTTTTCCGTATTCTTTCAAAAATTTCCATAGACCTTGCCGGGATAGGGGTTCTCCTTTTAAGTTCAGAAACAAAAAATTGTTGGTACGGGAGAGCTCCAGATGATTGCGGGAATGTTTCAGGTAGACGCGGAGGGCTGAAAGAGCACCCCGATACAGAGGAACATAGCGGATGTGCCCGTTTTCTTCCACGGTAAGATATCCTTCTTTTAAATGCACGTCTTCCAGTCGGAGGTTTAAAAATTCCCCGGCTTTCAACCCTGTGGCATAAAGAGTTTCCAACATGGCTAAATCACGGAATCCTTTGATGTCTTCGCTTTGGGCAGCAAGAATCAGACGGTCCACCTCCTGAGGAGTGAGTAATGTTTCCTGTTCGCCAATCTGAGCATTGCTTTTTTCATATTTTTTCCCTTTTGTGGGGTCGTCTACAATCAATTTTTTTGAGACAAGATAGCGGAAAAAGCTCCGTAAAGAAGCGATGTTTCTTGAACGGGTGGCAGGGGAACGGCCGGATTTTTCCAGATGCGTTAGATAAGCGGGAAACTCTTCTCCGATTTCGGGTAAGGTGTCATGCCCGTTCTGTTTGCAGAACTGTAAGAACGCATTGATATCACGCTGATAGGAAAGCACAGTGTTTTCTTTCATCTGCTTGGTTTTTTTAAGGTATTGGTAAAACCGTTTTGCCTGTTGTTCCATAAAAAAGCCTCCCTTCCACCAAAAAAATGTTAAAAACATTATAACATTCCGGTAGATTTTTGTAAAGAGATTTCCCAAAAAATACACATTTCTCTTTTTTACAACGGAAAAAGTGCAAAAAAATATCAAAAAACTACTTGACACACAGTCAAAAACAGTGTAAAATATAAGCGGTTACATATAACCAAATATTTTAAATAGATATAGAAACCTTTCGAAAAAGGTTATGAAAACGAAAACCAATACAGATTGTTGACATATTTTTTATATCGGCATTTTCCGTAAAATCAAGTTTTGTTGAGAGAAAGCTTTGTTTTTTTGCAAAAACAGAAAGGAAAGCAGTGTATCCTTCTGTAATTTTGCAAAGGCATATGGAGTCGGCATTTTTCTTTTTTGAACTGTTTTTTGGAACGATTTTGGCATTGATTTTTAGCGTCTTTTTCCTTGGGTGTTCTATATAGAAAAGGAGATTGCAAATGGTTGAAACATGGGCAGTAATCGCAATTTCCTTAGGTTCAGCACTTGTTGCATTTATTATTGCATTTCGTTTAGGTATTATATACCGCAAAAAGATTGCAGAAGCAGAAATCGGCAGCGCAGAAGAACAGGCGAAGAAGATTTTGAATGATGCAATTAAAGCCTCGGAAGCAAAGAAAAAAGAAGCACTGATTGAAGCTAAGGAAGAAATTTTGAAAACCAGAGCCGAAGCCGACAAGGAAATCAAAGAACGTCGGAACGAAGTTCAGAAGATGGAAAAGCGTAATATGCAGAAGGAAGAACATCTGGATAAAAAGCTGGAAACCATCGAGAAAAAAGAAGAAAACCTGAAATTAAGAGAAAAACAGTTGGAAGAAAAAACGGAAGCTACCAACGAAATCCAGAAACGTCAGCTGGAAATCTTAGAAAAAATTTCCGGTTTAACCAAAGAAGAAGCCAAAGAATACCTCATTAAAAATATTGAAGACGAGGTTCGTGTGGAAGCAGCTCTCAAAATCAAAGAAATTGAAGAGCAAACCAAAGAAACTTGTGACGAAAAAGCAAGAGAAATTATTACCGGTGCTATCCAGAGATGTGCATCTGACCATGTTTCTGATGTTACCGTATCCGTTGTGGCATTGCCCAGCGAAGATATGAAGGGCAGAATCATTGGTCGTGAAGGCAGAAACATCCGTTCCTTAGAACAGATGACCGGTATTGACTTTATCATTGATGATACTCCTGAAGCAGTTATTTTAAGCGGATTTGACCCGGTTCGCCGTGAAGTTGCCCGCTTAACCTTGGAAAAACTGATTCAGGACGGTCGTATCCATCCTGCAAGAATTGAAGAAATGTTCCACAAATCCCAGAAGGAAGTGGATCAGACTATCAAAAAAGCAGGGGAAGGCGCTACCTTCGATGTTGGTGTGCATAACATTCATCATGAACTGGTTCGTCTGTTGGGACGTTTGAAATACAGAACCAGTTACGGTCAGAATGTGCTGCAGCACTCCATTGAAGTTGCTCAGATTGCAGGTTTAATTGCCGGTGAACTGGGCATTGACGTTACTTTAGCAAAACGTGCAGGTCTGCTTCACGATATCGGTAAATCCATTGACCACGAAGTGGAAGGTTCCCACATTCAGATTGGTGCAGATGTTGCGAAGAAATATAAAGAAGATGCGATCATCTTAAATGCGATTATGGCGCATCATGGCGATGTAGAGCCTGAAAGCACCATCGCTTGTATCGTAGCGGCTGCTGATGCCATTTCCGCAGCAAGACCCGGCGCAAGACGTGAAAATATTGAAAACTATATCAAACGTTTGCAGAAGCTGGAAGAACTTGCAACTTCCTTCAACGGCGTGGAACGTGCATTTGCAATTTCCGCAGGTCGTGAAGTTCGTGTTATGGTGAAACCCGACGATATCAATGATGAAGCAATGGTATTGGTGGGTAGAGAAATTGCGAAGAAGATTGAAAGCGAAATGGAATATCCCGGTCAGATTAAAGTAAATCTGATTCGTGAAACTCGCGTAGTAGATTTCGCAAAATAGTATGGCTCGATAAAAGCACATAGAACGCAAAAGGCATAGGGGACTATGCCTTTTTGTTTTCTAAGGTGAAAATTTGTTTGCACAAATTTTGATTTTAATGCCTTTTGCTATCCACAAACCTCACCGCTCGGCGTACCTTTGTACGCCTTCGGGTAACCCTTCGGTTCGGTTTGTGAATTCTATGTCCTTTTCTCATCGCCTTGAATTGAAAACATAGAACCCGGAAAGGCATAGGAAACAATGCCTTTTTTTTTTTTGAGAGGTTTTTTATGATAAAATTCTTGTTTTCTTCATAAAAAATACTGACAAACTACATCAAATCTTCACAAAAAATCAGTATTATTTACATATCGTAAAAATTAATTTTCCAAAAAAAGGGGGGTGAACGTTTGAAATTAAGACACGAATATAAACATCCGGTCAATCAATTTGACCTGTTGCAACTGCAGCGACGACTTCCTCGTGTGATGAAACGGGACGAAAACTGTGATGAAAGTGGCGGCTATACCGTACATAGTCTATATTTTGATAATGTTTGGGATAAAGCTTTTCGGGAAAAAGTGGACGGTGTCAACTACCGTGAAAAATTCCGAATTCGCTATTATAATCATGACACAAGTTTCATGCGTTTGGAAAAGAAAAGCAAAGTAAACGGATTGTGCCGAAAAGAATCTGTTCCAATCAGCAAGGAACTTTGCGAAGAATTGCTGCAAGGGAATCCCAAAGGGCTCCTAAAAAGCCAAAAACCGCTTCTGCAGGAGTTGTATGCAAAATGGAATTATCAGTGTTTGCGCCCAAAATCCATCGTGGTTTATCGAAGAGAGAGCTTCGTGTTCGGACCGGGGAATGTGCGTGTTACGTTAGACAGTAAGATTTGCGGCAGTAACCAAGTTTGGAAATTTTTAAATCCCGACCATCTTTTAATGCCAAAAAATGAATTGGCGGTATTGGAAGTGAAATGGGATGAATTTCTTCCTGCAGCGGTGAAAAATGCGGTTTGCTTGCCTTCCCGTCGTGCCACTGCTTTTTCCAAATATACGACAACTCGATTCGGGTTATAACAAATGAAAACACAATAGAACCAAGAAAGGAACTAACCAATGAATTTTTCCGATATTTTTAAATCAAGCTTTTTAGAAAACATCAATTCGTTTTCCGTGTTGGATGTTTTAATTACATTAGGTCTGGCATTTGTGCTGGGACTTTTCATTTACATTGTTTATAAGAAAACCTACTCCGGCGTAATGTATTCCGATGCCTTTGGCGTATCCTTAATTGCAATGACCATGATTACCTCATTGGTAATTGTTGCGGTAACCTCTAACGTAGTGTTATCGTTAGGTATGGTTGGTGCGCTTTCTATTGTCCGTTTCAGAACTGCGATTAAAGAGCCTATGGATATTGCGTTCTTATTCTGGGCAATCGGTGTGGGTATCGTATTAGGTGCAGGGCTTCTGCCTTTAGCAATTATCGGTTCTGCCATTATTGGTGTGATGATTGTGATTTTCTCTACCAGAAAAGTGGGTCTTACTCCCTACATTTTAGTAGTAAACTGCAATGGCAAGGAAGCTCAGAAAGCAACCGATGAACTGGTCTTAAAAGCTGCTAAAAAAAGCATCTTAAAATCAAAAGCCGTGAGCAAAGACGGCATTGAACTTACCTATGAAATTCGTTTAAAAGGTGACGACAGCGAAGTTGTGAACGAAATTTCGGACTTAGACGGCGTAGAAAATGTGGTGCTGGTGACATACAACGGCGAATATATGTCGTAAGAGAGGGGACACGTAATGAGATTTTTAAGTGTACTCTTAAGCCTTATCTTGTGCTGTTCGGCTATAGCTTTTGCACAGCCGGTGCAGGAAGGTGTTGAGATGGGTGTTCAGCCGCCGATGGGTGGCTCCGTTGGTTTCACCGGGGAAATGCCCCAAATGCCGCAGGGTGAAGGGTTTCCTGCAGGAGATT
>JAFYVF010000022.1 GCA_017549265.1 Clostridia bacterium | reverse complement strand
GTCGGGCAGGACGGTGACTACCGTTTTGCCTTTGCCCAGTTTTTTGGCTAATTTGATTGCCGCCGCTACGTTGGTTCCCGAAGAAATTCCGCACATAATACCCTCTTTTGCGGCAAGGTCTTTGGAAGTCTGAATAGCTTCTTCGTCTTTTACGATGCAAATATCATCGTAAATATTCTGATTTAAAATGGCGGGGATTAAGCCGTCACCAATGCCCATCTGCAAATGGGTGCCGATGGAGCCGCCGGACAAAATTGCCGCATCTTCGGGTTCCACAGCCCAGATGGTCATGTCGGGATTTTTTTCCTTTAAGGTTTCGCCGATACCCGTGATGGTGCCACCCGTTCCGATGCCGGAGCAGAATCCGTGAATGGGACCGTCTACCTGCTCTAAAATTTCAACGCCGGTACGTTTTCTCTGAATTTCCACGTTGGCAGGATTTTCAAACTGCTGGGGAACAAACACGTTGGGGTCTTCTTCCTGCATACGAAGTGCCGTTTTCAAACATTCGTCAATACAGTCACCAATATTGCCTGCATCGTGGACCAAAATCACTTCGGCTCCGTAGTGTTTTACCAGTTTTCTTCGTTCTTCGCTGACAGAATCAGGCATAATAATTTTGGTTTTGTAACCTCTTACGGCACCAACCAAAGCAAGACCGATGCCCTGATTTCCGCTGGTGGGTTCCACGATAATGGTATTTTCGTTAATCAGCCCTTTTTCTTCCGCATCCAAAATCATATTGTAAGCGGTACGGGTTTTGATGGAGCCACCCACGTTTAACCCTTCAAATTTCACCAACACTTCGGCAGAACCTTCCTCTACCATCCGATTGAGGCGAATTAAAGGGGTATTGCCAATGGCATCTAATACAGTGTTATATATCATAGGTAAGTTTCCTTTCCATTTTTCATAAAACAAGACTATTGTATCACGAATTTAAAAAAAATTCAATCATTTTCCAAATATTTTATGTTTTTTTTGGGAAAAGGTTCCTGATTTTAAAAAGAATTCTAAAAAATTCGTAAAAAAATTGACGGATAAGCTCTTTTATGCTATACTGATGGAGCACTTTAGGAAACTTCAGCATAGGATAACAGAAGAAAGGGAGAATCCTTACGATGACCGATTTTATGAGTATTATGGAAATTGTGGGAACGATTGCCTTTGCCGTGTCGGGGGCGTTGGTCGCCATCGGTGCCAACTTAGACCTGTTCGGCGTGGTGTTTGTTGCCTCCATCACAGCAGTGGGCGGCGGAATTTTAAGAGATATGCTGTTAGGAATCCATCCCCCCTTTATTTTTGTAAATTATCATTTATGCCTGTTGGCAATTTTGGTGGCAATCGTGGTGTTTGTGATTGCCCGGTTCAAACGCAAAGAATTTGAACAATTCCGACACAAAATGGAAAGCATCAACAATATTTTTGATGCCTTTGGTCTGGCAGCATTTACCGTGACAGGTTCCGAAGTAGCATACTCAGCAGGTTACGGTGAAAACGGTTTTATCGTGGTCACGATCGGGATGCTGACGGCGGTAGGCGGTGGAATTTTCCGTGATATTATCACCAACACTACGCCCTATGTATTTAAAAAGCATATTTATGCCATTGCAAGTATATTGGGAAGTATTCTTTATTATGTTTGCAGAAACACATCGATGGCAGAAGGATGGACGGTGGCTTTGCCCGTGGCTCTGGTGGTGGGAATCCGTCTGCTTGCCACCAAATACCATTGGAGCTTACCCAAAATTCATATTGAAGAATAATTGAAAAATACTGCGGTTTCCGCAGTATTTTTTCCGATTGATATCACCGTCAATGGAACTTTTTGCCATAGAATTCGTCTATGCTAAGGTATAAACCGTCAGTTTTACGAAAAGAGGTATCCCCTATGAAAAAACTTTTAACTTATATACTTTGTGCGGTTTTGATGACCACATTTTTATCCGGCTGTTCCCTGTCCATTTCCGATATTTTTGGCGGAAGCGGACAAACAGGGATCACAATCAATTCTCCGGAAGAACTGATTGCACATCTGAATCGTCAAAGAGAATGCGGTGTGTATGAAACCACGGTGCGATATACCCAGGAATTATCAGAAAACGAATTTGACCTGCTTTTAGACAGCACTTCTCTGATGCATATGAGCTACACCGCCCGAGGCAATGAATACACCTTTACCATGACCCCCTACCCCGGGGAACGGATTGCCAACGCATATTTTAGCCAAAACACCTCCGGGCTGAACAGTGACGAAATTCAGGCGCTCCAAATTGCACAGCAGATGGTCTCCCAAGCAAAAGAAAAAACCTCCGACCCCTTTGAACTGGAACTGCTTTTACACGATATGTTATTGGATAAAACCGAATATTACAGCGGTTCTACCGATATTGATGATGTGAAAAATCCCCCCCGTCATCTGACGGTTGTGGGCGCCCTGCTGGACGGGCGGGCAAACTGCCAGGGATATACCGACGGTTTTTATACCCTTGCCACCATGGCAGGATTTACCGTGGACAGAATGAGCGGTACCTTAGACGGCGAGCCCCATATGTTTAACACCATACAGCTGGACGGCTCCTGGTACATTGTGGATCCCACCTCTCACGACAATGATTCCTCGGATACTGCGGAATATACCTATCCTTATTTCAATGCAGGAGAGGAACACAAAGGCGATCTGGACTGGGACGCTCTGCAGGAACATAGAAGCATCGCTCAAACAAGCAGTTCTTCCTATTACTACAATTTTAAAAACAGCTCCTCCCGTCATAACTATGAAAAAACCCATGACGATATTGATGACCTTGCCCGTTTTGCAATGAAAGAATATACTCAAAATAATCGAAAAACCATACATCTGATGCTGGAAGGCGAAAGCGCCTCCAAATGGGAAATCTCCAACGCGCTGGACCTGGCAGGTCGGAATGTGGATTGGTCCTTCTCTTATACCTATTGGTATATCAATGCAGGAAACAACACGTATATTACCGTTCAATTTTCCTGAGCCAAAAATATAGTGCAAGACATCTTCTGAAAACAGTGGATGTCTTTTTTTATAAAGCTGACGATTTTCCTCTTGACTATTTTATAAAAACAAGATAGAATAGAAGGGTATTTTGTATTTTTTAACAATTTAGGAGAATTTTATGCAATATCAAAACAAATTAAAGGGGAATCTGATTTTACTGCTTACCGCTTTCATTTGGGGAATGTCTTTTATTGCCCAGTCGGTTGGCGTGGAAGAAATTTCCTCCTTTTCTTTTATCGGTATCCGAAGCACACTGGGCGGAATTGTCCTCTTGCCCGTGATTTTCTGTTTGGACCGCTCCAAAAAGAAAAAGGGAATTCCGGTGCAAAAAGCGGATAAAACCTTAATCTTGGGCGGAATCCTTTGCGGTGTACTGTTATGCGCTGCCACGGTGTTGCAAACCGAGGGGATGATATACACCAGCCCGGGAAAATCCGGCTTTTTAACAGCTCTTTATATGATTATTGTGCCCATTTTAGGCTTATTTATGGGCAAACGTCCCCGTCCTGTGATTTTGGTGTCGGTTCTCATCGCATTATCAGGACTCTATTTAATGTGTATGGACGGGTCTTTTTCCATCAACGAAGGTGATGTTCTGACCATTGTTTGTGCCTTGATTTTTTCCCTTCACATTCTGGTGATTGACCGTGTTTCTCCTAAAGTGGACGGGGTAAAACTTGCCTGTTTACAGTTTTTCGTGTGCGGAATCATCGCTCTGATTGGTATGGTAATGCTGGGGGAAACACCTTCCCTTTCTCAGGTGGGGTCTCTCTGGGCGTCTTTGGGCTATTCGGGGGTGCTCTCCTGCGGTGTGGCATATACCTTACAAATTGTGGGGCAAAAATACACCGATCCCACCTCCGCTTCCATTTTGATGAGCTTGGAATCGGTATTTGCCACCTTAACCACGGTGATTTTAGTGGCTTGCGGATGGAATCTGACAGGCGGACAGTTATCTGCAAGAGAATTATGGGGATGCGTTTTCATGTTTGGTGCAATCTTGTTGGTGCAGTTACCCGAAAAGAAACGATAATGATAAAAAGAACAACCTTAGAAAAGGTTGTTCTTTTTTGTTTTGCCAATACACGGGACGTCGTAACAACATCTTCACGATTTCACCCCAAATTCCCAAAAATAGCGAATATTCTTGACATTTTTTTCCCCATATGGTAAGATAGAATCAAATGTACCCTTTAAAAAATTATGTAAGGAGATTTCCAATGAAAAAGAATGTAATCGGAAAAATCATTGCGATTCTTTGTCTGGTTTGCATTGTTGCGGTTGGGGCTTCTGTGGCACGCACTTCCTCGTTGGTGGAATGTGCGGACTGTGCAGGAGAAGGCCATACCTATGTGGCAACTTGTGTGGACTGTAAAGGAAATGGTGCTACCTATGTGGCAGACTGCAAGTTCTGTGCAGACTTAGAAAGCACAGGCAATATCTTATGTCCCACTTGTCAAGGCAATGCCAACTTCGGATTGGCTTGCTCCAACTGTGGTGGAGAAGGTGTGATGGAGCCTGTGTCAATCACCCAAGATGATGGCAATATCATCGAAAAATCCGCACCTTGCAATGCTTGCGGAGGCACCGGTGTTTCTACCACAACTTGTCCTGAATGTGCAGGTGCAGGAACCGTGGCTGCAGAAGAATGCAGTGTTTGCGACGAAGGCACCGTAACCTACTACACCGAAAATGAAGCAAAACTGAATCTGTCGGAAGCACAGTTAAAAGATGCCGAAACCCCTTGTAAAGCTTGCGAAGAAGAGGGCACCATCACCTATCTGGAAAGCGAAGCAAAGCATCTGGCAGCAATGATGAGCTTAGATGACATCAAAACCACCTGTGAAACCTGTGAAGGTGCAGGCAAAATAATGCCAGACAGCAACTATTATGCAACCTTTATGGCATTACTTCCTCCCTTGGTTGCAATCGGTCTGGCATTAATCACCAAAGAAGTGTATTCCTCCTTGTTTGTGGGTATCGCATTAGGTGCGTTACTGGCTGCAAACTGGGCACCTGTAAAGAGCTTGGATTATATGGTGAATGACGGCTTGATTGCCGCAGTATCCGGCACCGCAGGTATCTTTATTTTCTTGGTAATTTTAGGGGCAATGGTTGCCCTAATCAATAAAGCCGGTGGCTCTGCCGCATTCGGAAGATGGGCAGAAACTCACATCAAATCCCGTGTGGGTGCAATGTTTGCCACATTTATTTTAGGCGTTTTAATCTTTATTGACGACTATTTCAACTGTCTGACCGTGGGCTCCGTAATGCGTCCTGTTACCGACAGACATAAAATTTCCCGTGCAAAATTTGCATACTTAATTGATGCAACTGCTGCACCCATCTGTATGATTGCTCCCGTTTCTTCCTGGGCAGCTGCAGTTTCCGAGTTTACCAAAGGAACCGGCTACTCCGGTATTGAACTGTTTGTAAGAGCAATTCCCTACAATTTCTATTCCCTCTTAACCATCGTGTTCATCATTGCCATCACCTTAATGAAATTCGATTACGGCCCCATGAAACTCCACGAATTCAACGCACAGACCAAAGGGGACTTATTCACCTCCGGCGGCGAAGAATTCAACCATTCCGACGATAGCGATGCAAATCCCAAAGGCAAAGTGATTGACTTAATCTTCCCCATCGTGGTGTTAGTTGTAATTTCTATTTTAGGTCTCTTATATGTTGGTAAGTTCTTTGCAGGCGAAACCTTTATCGATGCATTCGGCGGAACCGACGCTACCGTTGGTTTACCCTGGGGTGCAATCGTGGCGCTAATTGTTACCATCGTGTATCTGATTGTGAGAAGAACCATTTCCTTCAAAGAAGCAATGGAATGTATTCCCAAAGGCTTTAATGCAATGGTTCCCGCAATCTTAATCTTAACTTTTGCAACTGCTTTAAAAAACATCACCATCGATGTGTTAGGTGCAAAACAGTTTGTGGAAGTGCTGATGGGCTCTGCTGCGGCAGGCTTTGCAAGCTTCTTACCTGCAATCATCTTCTTAGTTGCTTGTGTGCTGGCATTCTCCACCGGTACCTCCTGGGGTACCTTCGGTATCTTAATCCCCATCGTTGCCGCAATCTTCGACCCCGCCAGCGAATACTTAATCATCGG
>JAFYVF010000021.1 GCA_017549265.1 Clostridia bacterium | reverse complement strand
GGAATCGGATTAAGGAAGCGGCATTTCACGATAAAAAGGCAGATGGAGATACCGTTACCATTTCTATGGTGCAGAAAATCGGTTCTTTCAAATTTGTCACAATGAAATGCGATGAAGTAATTGAATTGGCAAGAAATTGTTTTATAGAGTAGGTGAAGGATATGAAAAATACATTTGGAACAAGCGTGGCTGTAACCTTATTTGGCGAAAGTCACGGGGAATATATCGGAGCGGTGATTGATGGGCTGGCACCCGGCATCACAGTGGATGAAGAATATATCAGCAGGATGCTTACGTTACGTCGTCCCGACGGAAAAATTTCCACACCAAGAAAAGAAACAGATGAATTTAAAATTGTAAGCGGTGTGCTTTGCGGAAAAACCACCGGAACACCCCTGACAATCCTCATTCCTAATGAAAATGTGAAAAGCGGTGACTATGCAGCAATCCAGATGATTGCAAGACCGTCTCACGCAGATTATGCCGCCCAGTGTAAGTATCACGGTTTTCAGGATGCCAGAGGTGGCGGACATTTTAGCGGCAGAATCACTGCAGCATTGGTTGCGGCAGGTGCAATCTGTAAGAGTGCATTAGAGAAAAAAGGAATTTTTATCGGCACTCATGTGAAAAAATGTGCCGGAATTTTGGACAGAGAATTCGGGGATTTGTTGACCGATATTAAAATGCTCAATCAGAAAACTTTTGCCGTGTTAGATGATGTTTGTATCGAAAAAATGACCAACGCTATTTTGGAAGCGGCAAAAGACGGTGACAGCGTTGGCGGTGTGTTGGAAACTGCTGTTGTTGGAATGCCTGCAGGAGTTGGAGAACCCTGGTTTGATTCTTTAGAAAGCCAGATTTCTCATATGATGTTTTCCATTCCTGCCGTAAAAGGCATTGAATTCGGAAAAGGATTTGCCATTTCTGATATGAAAGGCAGCGAAGCCAATGATGCTTTCGCAATCAAAAATGGCGAAATTGTTACCCAAACCAACAACAACGGTGGACTAAACGGCGGTATCACCAACGGAATGCCCATTTTATTCAGAACTGCCATCAAACCAACACCTACCATTTTTAAACCGCAGAATACCGTAGATTTTAAAGAAATGAGCGAAACTGTGTTGGAGCCCAAAGGCAGACACGACCCTGCCATTGTCCATCGGGCAAGAATTGTGCAGGATGCGGCGGCGGCAATCGTGTTGTGCGATGCTCTGGCATTGCGGTTTGGAACAGACTGGTTAAAAGGATGAGAAATAAATGAAACGATACGGTTTGATCGGGAAAAAACTGACCCATAGTTTTTCCAAAGAGATTCATCAACAACTTGCCGATTATCCCTATGAACTGATAGAGCTTTCCGAAGCGGAAGTGAAAGATTTCTTTTTAAAAAAAGAGTTTTCGGCAATGAATGTGACCATTCCTTATAAAGAAACAGTGATTCCTTATCTGGATGAGGTCAGTGAGATTACAAAAAAAATCGGTGCAGTGAATACCGTGGTTAATCAGGATGGTAAACTTTACGGTTACAATACCGATTATTACGGAATGAAAGCGTTAACACAAAGACTGCAGTTTGATTTCAAGGATCGAAAAATATTGATTTTAGGAACAGGCGGAACCTCTAAAACCGCCCGGGCAGTTGCCGAAGATTTGGGTGCAACCAAAATTTTGACCGTTTCAAGAAGCAAAAAAGAAAATTGCATTACCTACGAGGAAGCTATCCAAAATCATTTTGATGCGAACATCATCATCAATACCACCCCTTCGGGAATGTATCCAGACTGTGATGAAAAACCAATTGATATTTCCCATTTTCCCAATTTGGAAGGTGTTTTAGATGCAGTATATAATCCGCTTTGCACCAACCTGGTGCTGGATGCTAAAAAAAGGGGATTAAAAGCCGAAGGCGGTCTGTATATGTTGGTGATGCAGGCAGTGGTTGCCGTGGAGAAATTTTTAAATATCGAAATTGCCAAAGAAAGGGCAGACAGTATTTTTACAGAAGTGCTTTCTGCAAAAGAAAATATTGTATTGACGGGAATGCCCGGCAGTGGAAAAAGCACGGTAGGAAAGTGCATATCCTTAGATGGGTTTACCTTTGTGGATACTGATACTGAAATTGAAAAGCGGTGCGGATGCAGTATTAAAGACTTGATTGAAACAAAGGGAGAACCCTATTTCAGGGATATTGAAACCCAAGTTATCCGTGATATTTCCAAAGAAAACCGCCAGATTATTTCCACAGGTGGCGGTGCCATTTTACGGAAAGAAAATGTGTGTTACCTAAAACAAAACGGCAAACTGTTCTTCCTGGATGCCAATCTAAAACGGTTACAAGCTACCGAAGACAGGCCCTTATCCGATACCGCAGAAAAACTGCAAAAATTATATGATGAACGAATCAATATTTATCGGGACACGGCAGATATCATCGTTCCCGATTTAAAAACACCCGAAGCAGAAGCTCAATATATTACCAAGAAAAGAACGGAGCTGATTATATGAAAATTCTTGTGATAAACGGACCTAACATCAATATGCTGGGCATTCGGGAGCCGAACCATTACGGCAGAGAAACCTATGCGGATTTATGCAACAAAATCAAACGATATTGTGATGAAAGAAATATTGAGGTGTCGTTATATCAATCTAATCACGAGGGAGACCTAGTGGACGAAATTCAGAAAGCATACGGAAATTTTGACGGCATTGTCATCAATCCCGGTGCCTATACCCATACCAGTATTGCTATTTTGGATGCCTTAAAGGCAGTTGAAATTCCCACGGTGGAAGTGCATATTTCCAAAGTGGAAGAACGGGAAGATTTTAGACAAATCAGTTATATTCGTCTTGCCTGCAAAAAGACCATCACCGGCCACGGCACAGACGGGTATTTGGAAGCGATTGACTTTTTAGCAGAAGGTAACTAATATGAACGCGAAATTCAAATCTTGTCACTTAAAAGGGAATATTGATGCACCGCCATCTAAAAGTATGGCACACCGTTATCTCATCGGTGCCGCATTATCAGGGGAAGATTGCACCTTATCAGGTGTTGATTTCAATGAAGATATTTTGGCAACCCTTGATTGTTTACAAGCGTTGGGTGCAGAGGTTATTGTAGATGGCGATACGGTAACAATTCATCCCAAAAACTTTATGAAAGCCCATAGCCCTGTTTTAGAATGCAGAGAAAGCGGAAGCACCCTGCGATTTTTGATTCCCCTTGCGTTATGTATAGGTAGGGAAGTTGTTTTAAAAGGCAGTACCCGTTTATTGGAGCGTCCTTTGTCTGTTTATGAAGAACTTTGCAAAGAAAACGGATTTTTGTTCCAAAAAAACGAAAATTCCGTCACTGTTTGCGGTAACTTCAAAAGCAGAACTTATCAGGTAAAAGGGGATATCAGTAGCCAGTTTATCACAGGACTTCTGTTTGCTTTGGTGTATCGGAATGAAGATGCCGAAATTAAAATTATCCCTCCTTTTGAAAGCCGTTCCTATGTGAATCTGACCGTTTTGGCATTGCAGTCTTTTGGTGCGGATGTGACCTTTACAGATGAATACACCATAGCGGTCAAACCATCAAAATTACATGGTTTTTCCGGCAGAATTGAAGGCGATTATTCCAACGCCGCTTTTTTGGATTCTTTTAACCTGCTCGGGTCAGACGTTATCGTCAATAATCTGAGGGAAGACAGCTTGCAGGGAGACAGGGTTTACAAAGAATATTTTCATAAACTGGAAAAGGGGACACCCACTCTTGACATTTCCGATTGTCCCGACTTAGGTCCTATTTTGTTTGCACTGGCGGCTTTGAAAAACGGTGCCACCTTTACGGGAACCGACAGATTAAAAGCTAAAGAAAGTGATCGCGGTATGGCAATGCACGAAGAACTTTCAAAACTGGGTGGCGGACTGGTGTTTGGTGACAATATGATTATCGTACCAAAACAGGAATTAACATACGACGGCACAGTTCTATCCGGTCATAATGACCATAGAATTGTAATGGCGCTTTCGGTGATTTTATCCAAAATCGGCGGAGAATTAGAAGGGATTGAAGCTGTCAGAAAAAGCTATCCCAACTTTTTTAACGATATGAAAAGTCTTGGTGCAGAGGTGCATATAACATGATAGTAGATATCAGTAAAAATATATTGATTGTGGGACTTGGTCTTTTGGGTGGAAGTTATGCCAGAGTGTTAAAACGCTTCGGATTTCATATTTCCGCCATCACCAAAGAGCAAAGCTCCATTGATTATGCCTTACAAGAAAGCATAATCGATGAAGGCTCCACAGAACTTGACAAAAAAATGATTGGCAAAGCCGATCTGGTAATTTTTGCGCTCTATCCTCACATTTTTGTGGAATGGATTGCAAAAAATCAGCATCTTTTAAAAAGCGGTGCGATTCTGACTGATGTGACCGGCGTCAAAGGAAGTATCGTCTATACCATTCAGAAGATGTTACGGGAGGATGTGGAATTTATTGCTGCACATCCCATGGCTGGCCGTGAGGTTTCCGGGGTGGAAAACAGTACCGATAAGATGTTTTCGGGTGCCAACTATATTGTAACACCCACCGAGAAAAACACACCCGAAGCAATCAACACTTGTCTGGAATTAGGCAGATTACTTGGTTTTTCCAACGTGACCACCTTATCGCCCGAAGAACACGACGAGATGATTGGTTTTCTTTCCCAGCTAACCCATTGTATTGCCATTACGTTAATGACTTGCAATGACAAGGAACATATGGAAAAATTTACGGGGGATTCCTTCCGTGATTTAACCAGAATTGCCCGTATTAACGATTTGATGTGGAGTGAACTGTTTGTAGCAAACAAAGAGGTGCTCCTTACTCAGATGGACTTATTTATGAATAAATTTAAGGAATTGCAGACGATGCTCGAAACCGAGGATATCGACGGTATGCGCAAAATGATGCGTCATTCCACTCAGCGCAGAGCGTTATTTGATAAAAAATAGTATCTTGGAGGAGATTAAAATGAACATGAATTTCAAACGGAAACTGCCTATCCCCATGGAAATTAAGGAGCAGTATCCTTTATCTTATCAGTTAGAACAGTTAAAAGTAAAAAGAGATATGGAAATTAAGTCAATCTTTGAAGGCAAAGATGACAGATTTATTTTAATTATCGGACCCTGCTCTGCCGATCACGATGACAGCGTGATTGATTACATTTCCCGTCTTCGCATCGTGCAGGACAAAGTGGCAGATAAAATTCTGATCATCCCCAGAATTTACACTAACAAACCCCGCACCACAGGAGACGGCTACAAAGGGATGCTTCATCAGCCTGACCCCAACAAGGAATCGGATATGTTAAAAGGGGTGGTTGCTATCAGAAATCTGCACATCAGAGCGATTGCGGAAACCGGTTTCACCTGTGCAGACGAAATGCTGTACCCTGAAAATTACAGATATTTATCTGATTTGCTTTCCTATGTTGCTATCGGTGCACGTTCTGTGGAAAATCAGAAACACAGACTCACTGCCAGCGGTCTGGATATCCCCGTTGGAATGAAAAATCCCACCGCAGGAGATATTTCGGTTATGATGAATTCCATCACTGCGGCACAACATTCTCACACCTTTATTTACAGAGGATGGGAAGTGGAAAGTCATGGTAACCCGTTAGCTCACGCAATTTTAAGAGGTTATGTGAACAAACACGGTCAGTCTATGCCAAACTACCACTATGAGGATTTGATTCACTTAGCAGAAATTTACGAAAAATCCGGACTGCAAAATCCCGGTGTGATTATTGATACCAACCATGCAAACTCCGGCAAAAAATGGGCAGAACAGCCCAGAATTGCCAAAGAAGTTTTGCATAGCTGCCGTCACAGCGATGATATTAAAAAGCTGGTGAAAGGTCTGATGATTGAAAGCTATATCGAAGACGGTGCTCAGAAGCCGGAAGACGGTGTTTACGGAAAATCTATTACCGACCCCTGCTTAGGTTGGGAAAAAACCGAAAAACTCATTTATGATCTGGCAGATATGTTATAAAAGAAAAAAGGTTGAGCATTGCTCAACCTTTTTTCTTTTGTTTTTTTGGAGTTTTTGCTTATAAAATCTTTTTTACACTTTATGGTGAGATATCAGGTATTCCACCAGACCGTCTTTGTCCAGTGTGCCGTCCACGATAAATTCTTGCGGAACGCGTTCACTGTAACCGCCGCCAGTCATTTTGTCATACACAATGATAACGCTGTAATATAGGGTTCCATTGAATTGACTGACTACAACTTCTTTGTATTCGCTTCCGGAAATGTGGGTTCCGCCTACGTAAATGGTGCGCTTGTTTTCTGATTTCCGAAAATCAAATTCCGGTTCCTCCTGTGATTCTTGGTAAGCGGTTTCGGAATTTTGATGAGATTGCAGTGCCTCAGCTTCAGCCTTTTTACGAAATTCTAAAACTTTTTCGATCTCTTTGTTTTTTTGTGTACGACAACGGATACCCAACGCAATTACAGCAAAAAAAGCAACAGTAGCTAACCCCAACAAACATAACTGCAAGGGATGAGGCATTTGTTTTTCATGAGGGATTAAATCACCGGATAAGTAATTGCTCGAACTATACGTAAAATTGTAATGAGGCAGGTCGTAATAATCAAGGTCGGACAATAGAACGGGGGTATCTGTAACTTTGCCGTAAACGGTGACAGGTTCCGGTGCGGTTGCTTCGTCAGCTCTTCCGTCAAGAATTGCTTTTGCGTATCTTTCCAGTGCCTGAATTTCCGGAGTGTAACAGTTTTTGGCAGACAGCGAAAGCAATCCCGTGTTTCCTGCGGTATCCTGATAAGATAAGATATATTCTTTGACGACATCTCTTCCGTTTTCGTTTTCTTCGGTACGTTCATACAATGAAATCAAAGCTGTGACTTCTACTTTGGCATAGCTTTCCAGTTCGGAGTATTCTGTGTAAGCACCGTATTCAATGGGGACCTTTAAGTTCCCAATACTGATAGCGATAATTGCTGATGCTGCCATTATTAATATTGTTACAATGAGTGCGATTCTTGTTTTTTTCATTGTAGAATCCTCCTACTTTTTAGTATGTCTATATGTTATCATATTCGACATAAAAAAACAACCCCTACTTTAAAAAAGTAGGGGTTATCAACATTAATCATCTTTTTCAAAGGAAATGATTTCGCCGGTATCAGCGTTGATTTCATATTCATATTCCCAGTAATCCTGACGAAATTGCACGTCATAGTGGGGAACACGGTCATCAAGTTCTAATTCGGTACGTAAGCCTGTTACCTGATCTGCGG
>JAFYVF010000020.1 GCA_017549265.1 Clostridia bacterium | reverse complement strand
GAAAACAACAACGATAGCGATTTCTATGTATCTCAGATCAGATTCTCCAAAACTTCTGACTATTCCGTAGGTTTAGCATGGGATGCTGTAAAAGTTTATGTTGAAGAAACCGAACCCGAAGCAACTCCCGAACCGACTCCTGAAGCAACTCCTGAAGTTCCTGCTGTAACTGTTACTGCAGAAGGCGCTTATGCAGGTGTTTACGAAGTAACTTCCGATAAAGATGTTACCATCACCAACTTCACCGGTCACACCGCAACCTTAACTGCAGGTGCAACCGAATACTTCTACTTAGTAAAAGGTGCTAACACCATCGCTACCACCGATGAAACTGCTACCTTAACCTTCACCGAATTAGAAGATAACGGTATGGAATTCTTAGCAGAAGTGGATGCAGGTGTTGCTCCCTTAGCAAGTGGAGAAGCTACCATCGACGCAGCTTCTAACCTGCTGGATACCGAAGGCGAATACGGCACCGGTTCCGGTTATGTGCAGTTAGGCGTTGGCGGCGCTGCTAAAATCAAAATCAATGCTCCTGAAACCGGTATTTACTACCTGCAGATTCAGATGAACGACGGTTCTTACGGCGATACCATTTATATGGAAACCGATACCGGCTTCTGCGGTACTATGCTGCAGTATCAGTGGGGATGGCATTTCAGAACCAACGGTGCTTCCGATAACGACCTGACCATGGTATTCTTAAGAGAAGGCGAAGGCTGGTTATTACTGGAAAACCAGGGTCCTGCTGCTATCACCATCGGTAATGTTGCATTATGTCAGTCCGCTGAATTAAATGATGCTGCTACATTCCCCCAGTATGTTGAACAGCTGGATATGGAAAGCTGCGACGTTGTAATTCCTGTAGCTGATTCCTTCATCAATGACATTGCTGCTGCTATCGTTGAAGGTACCAAAGTTACCTTAAGCGGTAGAATCGGCGCTGAATGGATGAACGAATTATACGGCGTAGAATTTACCACCAACAAAACCGGCACCAGAGCACAGAAATACTATGGTGCAAGACCCGGCGATACCGTTGGTGATTACAACGGTTCTACCGAATTCACCTTTGGTGAATGGGACGGTACCTTCGAAATTATCTTAGAAGGCGTTTCCGCAGGTGTAAAAGAATACAGATTCTTCGTTGGTGATAACTACACCGATGCTGCTACTTTTGAAGTAGCAGCTGCAGAATAATTTTAAAGGAGGATAACCAGATATGAAAAAATATACTTGCCCTTCTTTAGAAGTTATTTCTTTGGAAGCTAACCAAGCAATCGCTTACGAAAATCCGTTAGAAACTGCTGTTGTAACCACTTCCGGTGGCAAAATCACCACCACTTACAACATGGCTCTGTTGGACGAAGGTTCTCAGATCTAAGGATAATTGTTCAATCAAACGAAAGGCACAGGAATTTGTTTCCTGTGCCTTTTTGTGTGGTTACAACAACGACCCCTTATCCAATGTATTAGGTGGGTATAGGGTTTTATGGTGAAATAAAAAAGATGTAACAATCTGTTACATCTTTTTTAGGCAGAATATCATATTGTTCTCTGTTTATTTCTTCACGTTTTGATAAATCAGTAAACCCAAAAATCCAACTGCGGCAATGCTGGCGGTAATAGTGGAATCTATTTTTATAGGGGAGTCCATACAGTTTTGAATAATAACCATGAGCATCAGAGAAAGAGCGATTGCATAGCCGTAGCTTTTTATTCTGACGAAAAGAAGCAGCAAGCCGCAAAGCGCAAGGGGTGCTGCAGCCGGTAACAATTTGATGATATCTTGTTGGAAAACAAAAGTATCTACTAAGATAAGTGCAATTGCAATTACGAGCATAATGATACCGACGATAGCATTTGGATTTTTTGTTTGATTTTTGTTCATAACAGAATCTCCTGTATTTTGACAGTTTTCTTTATCTGTTTGTGGGATTGGATTGATTGTTTACAAGTTTATTTTGCGTGGGAGGTTGTGTTTGAATATCGGCAGGATTTGCAAAAGGTGCACCACAGTTTGCACAGAAATGACTGCCGATGGGAATTTCGCTGTTACATACAGGGCATTTCATTTTTTGGTTTCCTATATTGGAAAAAGGAAATCCGCAGGAAGGACAGTAGTTTTCTGATTTACCGAAAGATTTTTTTCCGCCTTTTCTGATGATAAAGAATAAAACGTGTAATAACACAAGAAATGCTACCACGCCGATGCAGAGTAAAATTACATCTATGGAGTATTCGTTTTGCAGTGTAGTCCAAAGCTGGTTCCATTGCTCTTGCAGATTGGGTTTTGCTTTTGATTGTATTTCGTCAGAGATGGTAGCAGTTCCACTTTTGTCAGTACCTATAATTTTCCATTGATATTCACCGGGAGCAATATCGGTTAGGATTAAATCGCCATTTTCATCCAGCGGAAGCATTTTGTTAGGAATATCATTGCCGGAAAGTTCAACAACTTTATTGGAAAATTCTTGTCCAAAGTGAAAATATGTCTCTGTAATTTCTACATGGCTTTTTCGAATTGTATTCATAATAATCAGACCGGTGGTTGTCAAAATTATTATGATCAGAGCAATGATACTGATGATTTTAGTTGCGTTTTTCTTGGCTTTCATAGCAGTTACTCCTATTTTTAAAAATATTTTTCTAACTTCTATGCTAACATAAGTTTTTCTTGATTACAATTGTTTTTTACCATTCCGGTTTAAAACTGGGCATCAATTCTAATTTAAACAGATTCATTTTATGTTTTTTGTCAATTAGTTCTTTTTTGGTTACATCTTCAATTTTTCCGGTTCTGATATACACATCCAGTTCCGCATAAGTGAATCCTAAATTTTCCTCATCGGTTTTTCCGCAAAGACCGTCAATCGGAGTTTTTTCTACCAAGTCCTCGGGGACGTTCAGTTCATATCCGATTTGCTTTACTTCGGTTACTGTCAGATGAGACAGGGGAGAAAAATCTCCCACAGAATCTCCGTAGCGAGTGGAATATCCCACCCAATCTTCCGATAAATTACAGGTGTTGCACACTCTGCCGTTCACGCTTTGTGATACTGCATAGAGAGTAGACATCCTGATTCTGGGTGGAATGTTCTGAAGGGTCTGAGGAGTCACTTCCAATTCTTTCGGGAAGTTTTGCAAGATGCCTTCCACTGCATCTTTGATGTTAATTTCATAATGACGGATTCCCAAATGATTTACCAGTTCATAAGCTTTGTCAATATCGTGTTGCTCGCCTTTGGGCATCAATACGCCGATCACTCTGTCTTTTCCCAATGCTTCCACACAAAGCGCTGCTGCAATAGAGCTGTCTTTACCGCCGGAAATACCAACCACGGCATTACAGTCTTTTCCGTTTTGTCCAAAGAAGTCACGAATCCATTTTACACAATCGTTTTTTACTTTTTTTGCATCAAACATGAAAATTCACCTCATAAAATATTGATACGTTTTTAGGGTATTCATTTTTAGAATTACGCATAGCTACAGCATTTATTCTCCGGTCACTTGAATCTGACACATTTTCATGGTGGTGAGTGCTGCATTGTGGCTTTCTTTCGTTACCCCTGCACAGCAGCTTGCATCCACACTTACTTTTGTTTCTAAAAAGTTTGCTTTCATCAAAAGGGCATTGGATACCACACAGATGTCGGTACAAAGACCGATGAGTTCAATTTCAATTTCGTCAGGAATGTAGTTGGTTCTGATGTATTCGACCAATTCTGTGGAACCGAACGTGGGCTTTTTGATTG
>JAFYVF010000019.1 GCA_017549265.1 Clostridia bacterium | reverse complement strand
GCATCAACCGCTTCATCTTTTACAGTATAGACAACTTTTTTCGCAGTGATACCTTTGTAGTTTTCCACGGTTACAACCGGTCTTACAAACACTTTGAACACAGCGGTGAAACCAGCTTCTTTAGAGATTTCAGGGATGTCCACATCGGGCTGAGAAACAACATCTAATTTAGCTTCTTTGATTGCCTCTTCATATAATTCGGGCAGGATGGAGTTTACTGCATCGTCAAAGAAAATGCCTTCTCCGTACATTTTTTCAATCATATTCTTGGGAGCTTTTCCTTTACGGAAACCGGGAAGAGTGATGCTCTTCACATTTTTTCTGTACGCTTTTTCGATGCCTTCGTTGAATTTTTCTGCACTTACTTTCAGGGAAAATTCAACCTGATTTTTGCCTAAATCTTTGATTTTGATACTCATTGTTTCGTTTCCTCCAATTTGCTTTATCAACAATTATATACTAATCTATTATAACACACATTTTGAAAAAATCAAGATTTTTTAAAAAATTTTACTATTTTTTGGCATTTTCTAAAAAACATGCAAATTATAAAGGAGAATTCCCTTGTTTTTGTGCTTTTTGGTGAAAAAAAGAAGCGGAAAAAACATTCCCCGAAAATTTTTAATTGGAATTCATTGACAATACCTTGCGAAAGAGGTATAATAAAAGAGGAAAAGGATTTACTTTTCCCCTAAAAAAATAAGTTCCATTTTACATAAAAAGGAGAGATTTTACTATGTTGGTAAGCCAGATTTCCGTCTTTTTGGAAAACACCAAAGGAAGATTGTTCAGTGTGTCTGATATTTTGGCAAAAAATGATATCAATGTTCGTGCAGTTTCTATTGCAGATACCACCGATTTTGGTATTTTACGAATGATTGTGAATGATCCCGAAAAGGCATATTGCGTTCTCAAAGAAAACAATTTCACCGTTCGCATCACGAAGGTGATTGCAGTGGAAATTGACGATACTCCCGGCAGTATGTCAGCAGTGTTAAAAAAGCTGAATGACCATGGTATCGAAGTGGAATATATGTATGCATTTTTAGGCAATATTTCCGGTAATGCATTGGTAATTTTGAAAATTGATGATCCCGATAAAGTGGCAGAAATTACTGCTATGGACGGCATCAAACTGATTCCTGCAGAAGAGGTATACAAGCTGTGATGGATATGATGAATTTTGCTTCCGTGTTGGGAGTGTCCCAAGAAACGGTTTCCTTAGTGGAGGCAAGTGAGAAAAAGCTGACAAAAGTGTTTGAAAAATTAGAAAAGATTGCCGAATATAATCAGGCAAGAGTACTGCGTGCCTTTTCAAATTGTCGGATTTCGGATACTCATTTTAATTTTTCCACCGGTTACGGTTACGATGACCACGGGCGGGATACCCTAGACCGTCTTTATGCCGAAATTTTTGAATGTGAGGATGCTTTGGTTCGTCACACCATTATTTCGGGAACCCACGCTTTAACTACCGCATTCTTCGGAGTTTTGCGTCCCGGTGATACCTTGATTTCCGTAACAGGAAGACCTTATGATACCTTAGAAGAAGTCATCGGTATCCGTGGGGAAAATTCAGGTTCCTTAAAAGAGTTCGGTGTGTCATATGAAGAAATTCCTTTAAAAGACGGCGCACCCGATCTGGAAGCCATCAAAACAGGGGTTCCTGCTACTACCAAAGCGGTACTGATTCAGCGTTCCAAAGGGTATGAAAGCCGTGTGTCTTTATCTTCTGAGGAAATCGGTGAAATCATTAAGGTTGTGAAGGGAATTAACCCCGATATTATCGTGATTGTGGATAACTGTTACGGTGAGTTTGTAAATAGCTCCGAACCCACTAAATACGGTGCCGATTTAGCTTGTGGTTCTCTGATCAAAAATCCCGGTGGAGGCCTTGCTTTAACAGGGGGTTATATTGCAGGAAAACAAAAATATATTGAGCTTTGTGCAATGCGTCTCACTTCTCCCGGATTGGGCAAGGAAGTGGGTGCCTCTTTGGGCTTAACCCGTTCTATGATTCAGGGACTTTACTTTGCTCCCTTTGTGGTATGTCAGGCATTAAAAACTGCGGCTCTTTGTGCACAGATTTTTAAAGATAGCGGTTATCGTGTTACTCCCGAACCTGAAGAAGACAGAAACTGCATTATTCAGGCAATTGACTTTTTAAAACCTGAGGGGGTTATCACCTTCTGTAAAGGAATTCAGAAAGGTGCTCCCGTGGACTCCTTCGTGTCTCCCGAACCCTGGGATATGCCCGGTTATCAGGATCAGGTCATTATGGCGGCAGGTGCCTTTGTACAAGGGGCATCCATCGAACTTTCTGCCGATGCACCCATCAAACCGCCCTATACCGCCTTTATGCAAGGTTCGTTATCTTATGGCTACGGCAAAGCAGGACTGATGCTTACCGTGGAAGAAATGCGGAAAAACAAGTTAATATAAGTGAACAAAAGCAGAGATTGTGAAAATCTCTGCTTTTTTGTTTTTAGAAGTTACAAAGCTGATCCAACGTGCCAAAGGTATATCCCATTTCCTTCCATTTGGTGAGAAGTTCGTCCAAAATTTCAGCATTGGTTTTGGAGGTGGAATGTAAGAGAATCACCGCTCCGTTATGAGTACGGGGAAGCAGTTTTTTCAAGGCTTCTTCGTGAGTGGGTTGCTGATTTTGGTCCCAATCGGCGTATGCCAAGCTCCAGAACACCGTTTTATAGCCCAGTTGCTTTGCCAGTTTTAAATTTTCTTCGCTGAATTTTCCCTGGGGTGGACGGTAGTATTTTGGCATTTGTTGTCCTGTGATTTCATAGTATTTCGCTTCCAGATCCCCAAGTTCTTTTTTGAAATTTTCCAGATTGGATATTTTGGACATATCGGGATGATGGGTGGTGTGATTTGCCACGATATGACCTTCTGCTACCATTTGTTTGACAAGTTCGGGTTTGGTATCTAAGTAATTTCCCACTAAGAAGAAAGCGGCAGGAACCTGATGTTTCTTTAACACCTCTAAAATCTGTGGGGTATAACCGGCTTCATAACCTGCATCAAAGGTTAGATACATCACTTTTTCATCAGGGGAACCTAGATAATAGGCGTCATATTTAGAAAGTTCTGCTTGACTGCGGTTTCCCACGGGCTGACTGCCGTTTTCGGCATGGGATAAGCCCCAGTCTACATTCATTTTTGCAGTGGTGATGGCATCGGGAATCACTTTACCGCACAACCCCACCGTAACGGCTACGCAAAGAATCAAGAGAACAAATCCCAACACCAGCTTTTTTAGTGAAATGACCACAAAATTACCAAAAAACTTATTTAAAAGATTCATAGTGTTGTCTGTCTGAAATCCGACAGACCTCCTCCTTTCGAAGAACGATTTTGTGATCTAATCTTATGCTGTGTTTTTTGAAAAAAGAACATCGGAAAGAACGAAAAGGTTAAAATATTAAATCTTTGTTACAACGAGAAAAAGAATTGACTTTTTTTGTTTTGTTGTTGTATAATAATAACAACACGAAAGTTGGTGCATTATTGACTCAGAAATAAATTGAAAAAACGAGAAAACAGGAGGATTGATTACTATGAAAAGAATTGTGTCATTGTTATTGGTTTTAGTTCTTTCTTTTGGTGTTTTAAGTGCTTGTCAGCAGAAGGACAGTAATTCGCAGAATGCTGTAACTACAGAATCGCATGCAGAGATTACCTCGGAAGAATTAAAATATTATGTGGCAATGTTGCGTGATATGGTTACCCAGGGGATGGATGAGCAGGCGGTGCAAGATTTATGGAATACTCCCATTGACGGAGTTATGCCGGAAGATCTGATTCGTGATGCCGCCAAAGAAATGGCGATTAAGGATGCCGTTTTGGCAAAAGCGGCAGAGGATAACTCGATTATTGCCAGCGATAAAATGATGGAAACTTATTTTACCGAGAGGAAAGATGCCATCGAAAATGAGGCAGAACAATATCAGGTCAGTGTAGAAACCGTGAAAAAGATTTACACCAAGAAAACTGTGGGTGATATGTATTTACGCATGATGTATGAAGAAGATGACCGTTTTGCACCCACCGTGGAACAACTGCAGGACTTTTTCTTAAACCATTACTATAAAGCACAGCATATTCTAATTATGACCGTGGACGGTGTGACCCGGTTACCTCTTTCTCAGGAAGAAAGAGATGCTGC
>JAFYVF010000018.1 GCA_017549265.1 Clostridia bacterium | reverse complement strand
CACAAATCATAATATTGGGCTTAAAGATTCTGGAAATATTGATTTTACTTAAAAAATGTTTGAGCATCTTTTCGGTCACATCATAATCTGAAATGACCCCATCACGCAGGGGACGCACTGCCACAATGTTGCCGGGGGTTTTTCCAATCATACGTTGTGCTTCATAGCCCACTGCAAACAGTCTTCCGGTCAGCTTGTCCACCGCTGCAACAGAAGGCTCCTTTAACACAATTCCCTTTCCTTTCACATAAATGAGAACGGTTGCCGTTCCCAAATCCACACCCACGTCCTGGCCAAATCCAAACATCGGGCACCATCCTTTCATATTTATCGAACTAATTTCGTTGATAAAATCTCATATTTCAAGGGATTTTTCAGAGAGATTTCCATAAAAAATCGCCATTTTCTCATACATAATAATTATAGTACGAAACACGTCATTTGTCAACCTTATTTCTCTATTATTTCCCGATTATTCCATAATTTTACCCTTTTTGAAAAGAACTGTTCCACACTGCTTTTCACTTGCTTTTTTCCCAAAGGACTTCCAAATTTTGAAATCTTCCCAAATAGACTTGCAAAATAAAAGTATTTATGATAAAATGGATGTAGTATTTTGTTGTTTTTAATAGAATTTTACCATAACACGGAGGTATATGATGAAACGGTCCCGATTGATTTTTCTGTTTCTATTTCTGCTGACTTTGCTTTTAGCATTATCTATGTCCACGGTTTGTGCAAAAAACATCAGCATCGGATTAAAATATAACACCACTTCTCCCAAAGAGATTACCGTGCAAAACGCCAGCGGTTTCACCGTAACGGCAGCAGACGAATGGGTAACCTCGTTGGCAGAAACACAAATACTGGTGGTTTGGGCAGAAGACGGAAGTATTCAGCTTTTAAATCCTATTGACAGCACAATCGTTTACGCTCATGTAGACGGCAAAACGCCTCTCACCCTATTCCCGGCAGATAACGGAACCGTGATCATCGGAGAAACCGAGTATCGGGGAGCGGCACGATTTTTACACACCGATATGGGTTTAACGGTTATCAACTATGTGGATATTGAAGATTATATCAAAGGGGTTGTCCCCGGAGAAATGCCCTACTCCTGGCATAAAGAGGCACTGAAAGCACAGGCAGTATGTGCCAGAAACTACGCAGTTTCCAACTGGAATAAATTTGCAAAATACGGATTTAATTTAGACGACTCCATTCAATCCCAGGTCTACCTGGGCGTGAAAGCCGAAAAGCCGGAAAGCAACGCAGCAGTGGAAGAAACCAGAGGGCTTTATTTAAAATACGGTGACAAATATGCCGATACCCTGTTTTTCTCTTCCTCAGGCGGTCACACTGAAAACAGCGAAAATGTGTGGAGTTCGCCACTCCCCTATTTGGTCGGCGTGGAAGACCCTTATGATACTTCCAAAGAATGGACAGTTCCCTACACTCCCGATGAAATCGAAGAAAAACTGGCGGGAATCGGCGTGAATATTGGTGATGTCGTTGACTTAGAAGTGATAGAAACATCTGCTTCCGGTAGAATTATTGATTTGAAAATTATTGGAACGGAAGGAAATCACAATCTGAAAAAAGATAAAACCAGAAGCCTCTTTAATTTCAGAAGCAATCTTTACACCATCACAAAAAAAGGAACAGACCCGAAACCAATCGCGGTAGTCACCTCAAAAGGATTAGAAGAACGTGTTGTAGACCAACCGATTCTCACCGCCACCCAAATTATTCCCGTGGAAATTGGAACTCCCACCGAATATGTGATGACGGGCACCGGTTACGGTCACGGCGTTGGTATGAGTCAGTACGGTGCCAAAGGAATGGCAGAAGCAGGCTACAATTTTGAACAGATTTTACAGCATTATTACACCGGTACGGTTTTAGCAGATGAATCAGAACCAACTGAAATCACCGAATAAAAACAAAAACTGTGACGAAAACTATTTCGTCACAGTTTTTTTATGCAATAATTTAAAAATCAGCATCAATATTAGTACTACAAACATCCCTGAGGAAAACCCAAGCATATCATAGGAGATATCATCCCAACCGAAGGTACGTCCCGGCACATACAGCTGATGGATTTCATCCGAAAGTGCAATGAGAAAGCCAAACGGAAGGTTACAAAAATACCAAAACCATTTGATATGAAATGTCTGAAGAAACAAGAAGGTCAAAATCCCTAAGCAAAAAAACAAAGCCCCGTGTGCCAACCCACGAATCAAATACTGTGTCTGCGTATGCACCACTTTTTGCTGTGCCTCTGTTTTTTCAGCATAATGAGGAGTATGCACCTTAATCTGATTGGTAATATCAGAGCTTAATTTTCCGGATGCTTTGGAGTCTTGATGAGAAAAGAAGAAAATCGTTGCTAAGTTTAAAACAATCAAAATCAATAATATGATGCGCTTTCTCATAGCAAATCCAGCTCCTTTAAAAGCTCTGTTCTACCTGCTGTCTTATTGGCGTATCTTTCTTTTTTACCGAATACCCTCTTAAAGATTCTTGCCACCCAAACAAAAGGAAGCACCCAACCGTGTTTTTGCAAAATGGGATATTCTTTATAAAGGAAAGTTTTCTGAGGAAATAAGCGGCGCATCCGTTCCTTTTTTGATATTTCTTTCTGATACTCGGCATAGTTCTTTTTATGGTAATTTTCGTAGCGGATTTTAGAATACTCCACATATGCCGAGAGCTCTTCCTCGCAGTATCCGTTTTGTGCGCAGAAATCCAAATCTTCTAAAAATTTTTCTGCCAGTTTATCATACTTAGCTGAAGAATCAAGATTGGAAAAATCAAAATACAAAACCCCGATACGTTTTATGGTTTCATAAACAGAAGTATAGCCCAACTGTTTCATCACCGCATCCACACGGCTAAAATCAATTTCTTTGGCATAATGGGAAAGATAGAGCAAAGCATCCCCCAACATTTTCAGATGAGCAATTCCGCTGATTAAATGTTTTAGCACATGAAGCACCATATTGATGGCGCCGTCGGTAATGCCAAGTGCTGTCACGGTATGCCCGTTACGCAAAGTCACCTGCCGTTTTTCTTCGGCACCAAAATCTAAGTTATTATACCAGACTTCGGTTACCTCTTTGGTATCCAACGCCACGTGAATTTCAAATTTTCCTGCTTTGGGATGCACACAAACAGACTGATTGTTGTTTTGGCTTCGTTCCTGGTATTCGCCACCTGCTTTGGTGAATTCATCCAGCACAGCCTTTTCATCCTTAGGGTCAACGAGAAGGTCTGTATCCCCCGACATCCGAAGTGCCGGATCTGCATACAAATCGGAAATCAAATCTCCTTTTAAGGTAATGGGATTGGCAAAAGAAAGCTTCTCCTCCACAAAAGAATACATTGCTTCCTGGCGAAGCGTATATTCCATCACCTTTAAGTGAATTTCCATCTGCCATTTGGGAAGACTTGTTACATCAAGAGCTAATCTGCCAACTTCAGACAGTTTTTTTAACACCGCAAACACAACCGTCCAGACGCCTTGCATCCGGGCGATTTTTTCAATTGCATCAATCTCTGCTTTGGAATAAATACGGTCTCCTTTTGGAAGAGCGCCTTTCATTCCTGCAGCATATAATTCAATTGTGTCACGATATGCCTTCGATAACATTGCAAACTCCATTTTTAAATATTTCTTAAAATTATTGATTTCGTATCTTATTCAAAACCTCAGTCAGTATGGTAGAGGATACCCCTTGGGTATAAGGGAAATAGCAAATTTCTACCCCTACTTCACGAAAATCCTTTTCCAATTGCTGAAACATGGCATCACTCTTCCAATCATCGCCAACAAACATTTTATCGAAACGATATTCCTCCCATGCCTTCATTTTATCACGGTGAGTCTGCGGAACCACACGATCTACATATTTGATAGCCTCCACAATCGCTTTGCGTTCCTCGTATGGTATCACCGGTGTTTTATTTTTATAATTCTGCACCAATTCATCCGTACTCACGCCAACAATCAGATAATCACAATGCTGTTTGGCAGCCTTCAATATATTCAAGTGCCCAATATGAAACAAATCAAAAACGCCGGTTGTGTATCCGACAACTGTTTTCTTTGACATTTCCCTAGTCACTCCCTTCTATAATTTACACTCTACCACACCATGTGCCATAATTCTTTTATCTTCAGGTGGCAGCTGCATATAATCACCATAGCGTTCTCTTAAAAACAAATCGTAATCTCTGGGAATATAAAATTCTTTTCCGCAAAACGGATGTCGAATCACATCTTCATACAGCGAGCGCGGATAAACCGGTTTCATTTTTCCGGGATGGCAAAATTTATAAACCTCAGAGCTGTGCTTTTTATTCCCCATAATCATAAGAGACTTTGCCCAACGGTCTAACGTCTTCTTCGGAATCAGGCAAAACGGTAATAAAAAGATTCTCTTTTTCTTCTTATATAATTTCATTTTTGTGAATTTCACAATATGAATGAAAGCTAACATTCTCAACTGAAATTTCATTTTCTTCCGATCAACGTTGTCAATGGGAAATATATCGATGAATATCCCCTGCTCCACATCCAAACCGGCAAAACGACGTTCTTTGTACACAGTCCCTTTTTTACGTAGCTTTGTAAAGTTTAACGGATGTTTGATTTCGGTTTCTGCAGAATGCCAAACGAATTTGTCCGACAGTTCTGTCTTGCACACTTCCATCAATTTCTCATAATCCTCACGAAGCATCGCGATATCCAAATCATCATCCCAAGGAATAAATCCGTTATGACGAACCGCACCAATCATGGTGCCACCATCGAGAATATACTTGATATTATGCTTCATACAAATTCTGTCAATCTCAGTCAAAATTTCCAGCATAACATCTTGCACTTGAGTGACATCATATTCCCCAATTTTATACAAGCTCATAGTTATCCCCCTATTTTACTTAACACAGTCCACATAATTACTCTGACAAAGAATTATTTCGTTTTTTCTTCTTGATTTTTAACACAGAACAAACCATAGATAAAAACAGATTCTTTTCATACTTATTCCAGCCAATCAGCCACATAATAACGACATAAGAAAGGCTCAGACAAGCCGCCTGAATAAAGAAGGTAATCCAACCGGATGCAATCACCAGATAATTGGAAATCAAAAATCCAATTCCCAAAGTAAGCAAAAGAGCCGGTGCCATTTTCAGATGGCAATCTTTGAAAAATTTTACCACATTGATGTTTAGCTGCTGATGAAATACTCTGTTCATCAACAGAGTACGAATCAGATACACAATACAAATGGAAACAGCACAACCGATTTCGCCCCAGAATCGTCCTAACACGAAAGAGAGAATGATGTTCACCACAGCAGCAATTACAAATACAATCCCCTGGCTTTTCACTTTATTTAATACCACAACCGCCGTGTTGGCAATCTGCTGTGGCACATAAAAAATACCGGGAATAATTAAAAACACAGTGCAGTAATACACCGAAACATAGTTAGGACCCAACCACAATCGGATAAAGCGTTGCCCCAAAGTGACAAATCCGATAGTGATGATGCCGATAACCGTCAGCACAATTCTACCTACTTTCGTCATCAGAGGCAAAATGGCTTCTCCGCTTCCCTGTTTAACGGTAGCGCGGGAAATTTTCGGCATAAACATACCATTGATGGCTTCTGAAAATTTATAAACATAGCCTTCCAAAGTACTTGCCAGAGAAAACATAGCAATACTTGCAGAACCGCTTACAATTCCCAAAACGGTTGGCATAACCGTGAAAATAAAGCGCTGGGCAATACTTTTGACGGTTGTCCAAATAGAAAAGCCTGTAATTTCCTTTAGCAGGGGCTTGCTGTAATAATTGAAATTCACTTTGACTTTGGTCTTTTTCTTGACCACAATCAACTTAATTCCAACCGTAAGCAAATTCATTACCGCGTGTACTGCCACCAATGAAAATAGCCCCATCCCACACCAAAGCGCCACCACAATCAATATAACCGATGCCACTTTGTTAAACAAATCTGCAGAACGAAGGTACACAAATTTTTCATGGGCCACTAAAATTCCGTTCAAAGTGATAAAAGGAAAACAAAGCACCGTGGATAATCCGGAAATCACAAATACAACCTTTAGAGAATCCAGTTCCTGAGGTGTCAATTTCACATAAATATGCCCGATATTAAAATATATACCAATCAATACCGCAGAAATAACGGCAGACACCAAAATGTAAATTTTATAGATTAGACCTAAAAAGTTATTGATGCCTTCCTGATCGTTTTTGGCACGATAGTTGGAAGTAAAACGGGATACTGCCGCACTCATACCAAAATCCAGCATAAACATACTGATTAAGGTGATAGACAAGGTATAAAGACCATAGTTAGCGTCCCCTATCTGGGAGATCATCCAAGGAGTATATACCAACCCCGCAATCATATCAAAAGCTAATGTAAGATAAGAAATCAAGGCGCCTAACTTGATTTGTTTGGCACTTTGTGCCTCAATATTTTGACTCAAAAGGACACCTCCGAAGTATCGTTTATTTTATCAACAGAAAAATTTAGTCGTTTTGCTCATTCAACTTTGCAATAGCAGCTTGGAGCTTTGTGGAAGAAGTATTTTTGGTATATTCAAAATACTCAATAGACACGCCAACACTATGGAATTTTTCTTCCATTTCGTTATAAAGGCTGGAGTTTTTCCAGTCGTTTCCATGAAACATCACATCAAAATGCAGATCTTCCCAAGCCTTAAATTTATCCATAGAAGTCTGAGGAACCACTTTATCCACATATTTAATAGCTTCCACAATCGCCACACGTTCGGAGAATGGAATCATGGGAGTTTTATTCTTATATTCTTGCACCAATTCGTCGGTAGAAACACCAACGATTAAATAATCGCAAAGTTCTTTGGATTTTTTCAAAATATTTAAATGACCGATATGAAATAAATCAAACACCCCTGTGGTGTAACCAACTTTATATTTTTTTTCCATAATTTTCACCTTATTCTACAATCAATTTTACCGCATCAGATAACACAAAATATTCCACACCCTGATAAGCAGTTTTCTTTTTCAGATAGATGTGACACACACCTTTTTTTAATGCCGTAATATTGCCGTCAGACACCGATACCATAGATTCTCCATCCAGTATCACAATTTCATCGGCAGCTGTTTCTTTCGCAACAGCACAACCATGCAGGGTAACGGTAGGAGTGAAGTTCTTCCCAACTGATAAGCAGACTTCTTTGTCACATTCCAGACCGTATGCAAAACCTTTGGCAAGATTGATATCGGTAATTAAAAGCTCGATACCCGAGAATAAATCGTCTTTCACTTTTTCTACCGTATTTTGCATCAGTTTTATCACAATATGACTGCGAAGCTGAAGTTGACTGAGTAATCCCTTGTGGAATTTTCTGTATTTTGCGCACCAGGGAATAGTCCTCTGATGCAACGCCGTACTAAGGGAAAGCATCGTTTCCTTTTTCTCATTCCCGGGGGCAATCACATCGTTTATGTAATTTCTCACAGGAAGATAGGGAATCTGTTTTTTTAGTTCCGCGTAACCAAATCTTCCGTTTTTGCATTTGATCATCAGCTTATCCTGCATCACGGGATTACGGTCTAAAATTTCTTTGAGTTTTCCAACCGATTCCACAATGTCACCGCCGATTTCGCAGGTGAACATCAACTTCTTATCAGGAAAAGCTTCTATCATTTTCTGAAAAAATTCTTCCAAAGGAAGCACTTTTTCTTCGGGATTTAACCCGTAACGGAATTTCATTTTCTGAAGCTCAGCTAAGGTATAGGTGCGAACTTCACCCGTTCCCTCTAAAATACGGTCAATCAGCCAACCGTGGAATGCAATGAGCACGCCATCCTTCGTGAGTCTGGTATCAATATCAATCACATTAGCACCCAATTTCACACTTTCCATTGCGGTGGTGAGGGTGTTTTCCATATATTTTTGATTGGATGAAATGCCACGGTGTCCGATTATCACAGGCTGAGAAATCACTGTTTTTTCGGAGTTTTTCATCAATAACTCCGAAAACTTATCCGCTTGTTCGGTAACAACGGCACGGCATCCGCTTGCAAACAATCGATACAGAGAAACATCAGAAGAATCCTCGGCGAATTGCCAAGTAGAAATCAGGCGTTGCTTAAAATAAAACACCTGCTCTCTACTCCAAACGTCTCGGGTACAAATCACATTGACCCTATGGGAATGTGCTGTTTTTACCAGTTCGGCAGGCTCTGCATTCGATGGCACACACCATACCCGACCAATTTGGGGGTACTCTTGAAAACAAGCGGATAGAATCTCTAAATTGGAAGATGAAATAAAGCAATCGGTCAGTTGCTCCGTTTTTAACCGGAACAACAATTCCACTGCTTTAGAATAGGTTTCGGTATAGAATACGGGTACTTTTGCTCCCAAAGTTTTTACAAGGGGAAGCAACCGACTGTCTTCATTATAGTATTTTGATAAAATATCAATATTCTTTTCTAAATCAATCCAGCAAAGCTGACCTGTTTCCCCGTTGGGATACACGCTAACAATAGCAGGCGGATTGACGATTTTCGTGGAAACAGACTTCAGGGCAACTCCGTAAGATTTTCCAAAAAGCGCACGGCTTCGCTTGCGGTCTGCCATACGGGAAGCCAGACTGTTCCACTTGCTTTTTAATTGTTTTACCATATCTGCTTCCCTCCTTTTTACAGATATTCCTGATAGCTCTTATCAAGATCGGAAATCGTAATATTGTGACGAACGCCACGCTTTTCTTCCGGCGGAAGTTTTCTGTAGTCCCGATAAATTTTCACTAAAATTTCTTCATAATTTTTGGGGCAACGATAGCTTTTCTCTCCAAAGGGGAGCGGAGCCACGTCCTCGTAAATCTCTCTGGAAACGTAGGTTTTCATCTTATAACCGGACAGCAGACTTCCCACTGTTTCGGAGGAATCATAATCGTATTTGGATAAAATTTTATCTAATTTTTTCTGTAGTTTCTGTTTATTGGTAAAAAGAGAAAGAATTCCTTTGGTCATCTTTCTTACAAAGCTTCCCGAAACATAGGGAGTATCCCAGAAATAACGGATGAACACACATTGCAACACAATTCGTTTATTATGCCAATACTGCATTTTACTACCTTTTGGTACACCGTCATAAGGGAAAATATCCACATAAATCCCATGATTCATTTTAAGATGTTTCACCGGTTCTTCCACGTGGGTGGTCATGGAATTTCTCACTTTGGCAAAATTCTGCATATATTCCGGGTCTGTCTGATAGGTTTGCAAAAACAGATGCTCGGGCAATAAATCTTTTGCAATTTCTAAAAATTTATTGTAATCCTTGCGAGGCATTCCGATATCAATATCGTCATCCCAAGGAATAATATCCTGATGACGTACAGCACCCAATAACGTTCCGGCTACGAGAAAATATCGCAAATGATGTTGCTCACAAATGGCAACAATTTCATCTAAAATATTCTTTTGTGCTTGCTGAAGAGCTTCTAAATTCTGATACATACCATCCACCTGATTCTTATTTTTTACAAATACAAAAGCCGAAACTTCCTTAATATTCTATTCCCAAATTGTATAGGTTTGCTTGGTTTTCATCCTTTATACCAATTATTTTTGATGATGGGAGCCAAGCTCATAGGTCCGCTTTCATAGTGAGGAATTTCTTTATCTAAAAGGAGTGCTTCAGCGGTTTCTATAAAACGGCTTGCCGCAGTGGACACATTCCATTCGCCTTTCAGGGTTTCATAGGCTTTCTGCCCCATTTTATTCCACTCATCGGGGTGGTCTAACAGATTTTTCACTTTCTGATAGAAATCGGAAATGCCGTGATACAACAGTCCGTTTTCCCCATCATCCGTCAGATAGGGAGCCGAACCGATAACGCTGTTTGCCACACAAACACAACCGCTGTTCATCGCTTCGTTTAACACAGCCCCCCATCCCTCACGCTTGTTGGAGGTAAAGAGGAAGATGTTGGCTTCTTCCATATAATTTCGCACCTGTTCGGGAGGCATAGAGCCTAAAAAGGTGACACAGTTTTCTAATTTATTTTTTCTCACGTATGCTTTTAATTTTTCTTCCAGCACCCCTGTGCCGATAACGTCCAGTTGGAAACGGTAACCGTTATCCCGGAGTTTCTTTGCCACTTTTAAGGCATCCGCGGTGCGTTTCCAGTCAATCATTCTGCCAACCCAAAGAAGCTTGGGAATATCGTGTATCTTTTTGGAAGAAAGCACGCCGTCCTCGTAGGTGAGAAATGCAGGGAAATACCCCCACCGATAGCATTTTCCTTGAAAACAGTTTAGTAAACTTAAATCGTAAGGCGTAAAAGCGCTGGCGGACAACATATAAAAATTGGAAAGTTTACCGGGCACTTGATAACGCACCAAAAGATTCTTCTTAATGTCGGGACGAAGAAGCGAAAGTCTGCCACGTTTGAACAGACGCTCAGTATATAAAAAGGTCAGTTTGTTCCGGCTGATTCGCTCAGCTAATAAATCAGGATGCCCCGAACCAAAAATCACCACATCGCTATCTGTGGCAAGCTGTTTTGCCAAATCGTAATTCTCTTTGGAGTGACTCACGTTAATCAGATAAGGAATGGTTTCTCCCTCATAGGTGGAATAGCCTAATTTTTTTCGTTCTTCCTTAATGTTTTTCATGACCACAAACCGAAATTCATCTCCCAATTTCTGATACATTTCTTCACAAAATGGTTTCTGATGATGAGACATTACATTACTGAAAAATGTCAGTTTCATTTGCTATTCCTCCTTCCCGGATTACTGTTTTAATACTTTTTCGTAAATATCACAAAGGATTCTGCCATAGTTATGATCAGCATACTTTTCTTTTAAAAATTTCGATGCACGCTGTCCCATTTCCACGGCAAATTTGGTGTCGTTGAATAATGTCTTAATAAAATATGCCAAATGTTCGTATTCTTCGTAGCGGTACAAAAGACCTGTTTCTTTATGCACAACCACTTCGTAAATGTCTCCTGCAAAGGCTGCCACCGCAGGCATACCCATGGTCATTGCTTCTCTTAGCGTAGTGGACTCATTTTCAATCACAGAAGGCATAATAAATACCTGGCTTTTTAGCATATACTCCGCCATTTGCTCGGAAGATAATGCTCCCAGAAACTCCACATTTTTTTCTAACCCATATTTTTTTATCAGCTTCTTCAGATAAGTAATATAGGTGGGTTCAAATAACCATTTCGGATTGCGGGATGCTATGCTTCCGGGAATCCGAAGCAGAATGTCAGGAAATTCCTCTTTTAAAAGCGCAACCGCCTCAATGGCCTGGTGGAGTCCTTTGTAAGCAGTACGTCCTGCCAGACAGAATAAACTGTGTGGCGTTGCTTTATCAAGCTCCCAAGTGTTTTCAAAGAATACTTTCCGAATCGGAAGCTGGTCAAAATAAACGGGAATTTGGGGCATTTTCATATGATACTGCATCAATGCCCATTCGTTATCTGCAAAAATGGCAGCAGATTCTTTCACCATAGAAAGTTCCATTTCTGCCTGTTTTTCCATAAAACGGGAATCTTTTTCATATTTATTGGCTTTGAAACGCTCCAGCAAGGAAAGCTCTTGTTTCATTTTCCGAACCGGTAAATTTCCGTTGGGATATTTACTGATGGAATTGATTGCTCCCTGAATACGGTACACAATGGGGATATCCTTGATTTCTTTCGCCAAATCATAACCGATGGAATATTCGGTCCCCCAAATGTGGATTAAATCAGGATTAATTCGTCTGATTTCAGAAACCCAGGTCTTTAATTTGGATTTAGAAGTGCTCTTGCCTCGAGGACATCTGCCTGCATTTAAACATACATACTCCACCCTGCCCTCAGTCTGTCTGCGGGTTTCTTTCATGGTGGTAGTAGTCAGAATGGCTAACTCTGCAGTTTCATCTGTTTGAAGCAGAGAACGCATTGCCTCATCAATCCAGGTACCACTCTGGGCACGACTTAATTTTAATACCTCGGAGATTCTCCCAATGGGAGAATTCAAAATCCAGATAACCTTCATGGTAGTTCTCCTTTACGAACCATATACTTGCCAGGAAAAATAATAGGGTGCAATCCCGAGACTCATAGATTTGAAGAACATATATCCCGGTAACAATATTGCAAACGCCGAGGCAATATAACGGGTGTTTCTATCTTCAATATCTGTAATAATGTTACCCAACAAAATTACATTAAAAATATAGAAATACTGGTTCATACGCCCAATCATATTAGACGATATCGATAATACCTGAATAATCCCATATAGGAAGGAACCTGCAAAACAAAGAGAATAAAACCGGTCTTCCTTTTCATCCTTGATTTTTCTTCTTTCCCAGAAAAACAAACAAAAAATCGGAATCAACAAGGCAACTGCAACCAACAGCGGATTCACCTGATGTTTATCACTCGCCAGACCATACATTTCATATTTTTCCGGCATAAAATGAGATAAAATCGGAACCAGAATCGGTCTCAAAAACAAGCACGCCACACTAAATCCTGCTAAAATCCATCCGCTTACCTTTTTAATTTTAATAAATCTGGCAAAATAAAACACTAAGAAGAAAATTGCTGACTGATGGAAAGTAGTTGCCAATAGCACTGTCAAAATGAAGCGAATCGGCTTTTTCTCCATGATATAGTCAATTGCTAACCAACAAACACAGCAGGCAATGGCCTGACGCATTCCGGACATGGACATGGTGAACAGCCCGATGGTGGTATGCAGATAAAAACCCCAGAACGGGTTTTTGGAATGCTTGTAAATCAATCTGGAAATACAAAGTGAAATAAAGAATCCGTATATTATCAGATATAGGGTATCAGAAACCTTCCACTCATACAGAATCTTACCTGCTAAAGAGAACCCAAGTTCGTTCTCCAGCTCCAGCCAATTATCCCAATTGGAAAAAACGTCCCATTTAGTAAAGGCTGATGCATGATATCTGGATAAATATCTGGGTGTATCAACTCCCACATTTTCGTTTCTGAAGCCCATAATGACAAACAAAGTAATTCCGGCAAGCCACACGAAAATCCGTTTTCTCTTTTCGATGCCTTCCTCCGAAATTCCTTCGTTACGATACAACAGGTAGTAAAATAAAACTACCCAAATAATAATCATAAATACATAAGGTGTCATAAATTAACCTCTGTTATAAATTCTCACGGTACCAATCTACCGCCAATTCAATACCGCTGGCAAAATCATAATCGGGATCATAACCCAGCAATGTTCTTGCTTTGGTGATATCTGCATTGGAGTGCTTGATATCGCCTGCTCTGTCGGGCCCGAAATTGGGTTCAATATGTTTGCCCAAAAGCTCACAAAGCTTATAATATAAATCAATCAGATATTCCTGACCGCCATATGCCACGTTGAATGCTTCCCCTGCTGCTTCGGAACCGGATAACATTCCTTTTAAATTCGCTTCAATCACGTTTTCAATATAAGTGAAGTCGCGTGATTGTTTACCGTCTCCGTTGATAGTGGGTGCTTCGTCATTCAGCAGAGCCTTCACAAATTTCGGGATAACCGCCGCATAGTAGCCGTGAGGGTCTTGGCGGCGTCCGAACACATTAAAATAACGGAATCCAACCGTTTCCAAACCATAAAGCTTGGTGTAAAGTCTGCCGTATTCTTCGTTGGTTTTCTTGGTTAAGGCATAGGGAGAAAGCACTTTCCCCACTCTGTCTTCGGTTTTTGGAAGATTGGGTTCATCTCCGTATACGGAGGAGCTGGAAGCATACACAAATTTTTTTACGTTATTCTGACGAGCTGCTTCCATCATATTTAAGGTGCCACCGATGTTAATATCTTCATATAACAAAGGCATTTCAAT
>JAFYVF010000017.1 GCA_017549265.1 Clostridia bacterium | reverse complement strand
TCAAATAATACTCTGCCCGGTTTTACAACTGCTACCCAGTATTCGGGAGAACCTTTACCGCTACCCATACGAGTTTCAGCAGGTTTTTCAGTTACAGGTTTATCGGGGAAAATTTTAATCCAAACTTTACCGCCTCTTTTGATGTAACGGTTGATCGCAATACGGGCAGCTTCGATCTGGTTACCGGTAATCCAACCGGGTTCGGTTGCCTGAATACCGTAATCGCCGTAAGTTACTTTATTACCTCTTAAAGCTTTACCGGTCATTCTGCCTCTGAATTGTTTTCTTCTTTTTACTCTTTTAGGCATTAACATAGCTTATTTTCCTCCCTCTTGAGTATTTTTTTTCGCATTTTTGCTTTCAGGAAGAATTTCACCTTTGTAAATCCAAACTTTAACGCCTAACTTACCGTAGGTGGTATTCGCTTCTGCAAAACCGTAATCGATATCTGCTCTTAAGGTCTGCAGCGGAATGGTTCCTTCGTGATAATGCTCAGTTCTTGCAATTTCAGCTCCGCCAACACGGCCGGAAACGGAAGTTTTAATACCTTTTGCACCGAACTTCATAGTTCTCTGCATGGACTGTTTCATCGCTCTTCTGAAGGAAATACGTTTTTCCAGCTGAGCTGCGATGTTTTCAGCTACTAAAGTTGCATCCATTTCTGCGGGTTTCACTTCAACGATGTTTACGTTAACATTTGCGTTACCGCCCAGTAATTTCACAACAGAAGCTCTGATTTTTTCTAATTCTGCACCGCCTTTACCGATTAACATACCGGGTTTTGCAGTGAACACTTTGATAAAGATTTTATTTGCTTTTCTAGCAATTTCAATTTTGGAAATGCCGGCCTGGAACAGAGATTTCTTTAAGAACACTCTGATTTTGTGGTCTTCTACTAAAGTATCGCCGAATTTGTGATCCGGAGCATACCATTTAGAGTCCCAATCTTTAATAACGCCGACTCTTAAACCATGCGGGTTAACTTTCTGACCCATTACTCATACCTCCTATTCTTTTTCTTTTACAACCACGGTAATATGGCTGGTTCTTTTTGCGATTCTGAATGCTCTACCCTGTGCTCTGGGCTGAATTCTTTTCAGGATCGGGCCTGCGTTTGCGAAACATTCGGAAACGTACAGGTCATCTTTTGCCATATTATGATTGTTTTCCGCATTAGCGATAGCTGATAATAACAGTTTTTCAACCAGGGGAGATGCAGCTTTGGGAGTATGTCTTAAAATAGCCAAAGCCTGACCAACGGGTTTGTTTCTGATTAAATCAATCACTATCTTTACCTTGCGGGGAGATATTCTAGCATAACGGAGAGTTGCTTTTGCCTCCATTTTTATTCCTCCTCTTTCACCCTTAGGTGGTTCTAAAATTTAAACTTATGTGTCGGGTTCTTTCCAAGATTACCCGGATTATTTTGAAGTTTTTGCACCTGCGTGACCTTTATAGGTTCTGGTAGGAGCAAATTCGCCCAGTTTGTGACCAACCATGTCTTCGGTTACATACACGGGAACGTGTTTTTTACCGTCATATACTGCAACGGTGTGTCCAACGAACTGAGGGAAAATAGTAGAAGATCTGGACCAAGTTTTTAAAACTCTTTTTTCGCCCTGGTCATTCATTTCTTCGATTCTCTTCAAAAGTTTGGGGTCCACGAAAGGCCCTTTTTTGATTGAACGGCTCATATTGTTGCCTCCTTGTAGATTTTTTCGCACAAGTTGTGCGTTTTATCGGGGTACCGCATCCGACCAAAGTCGGATTACGGTGTATGTCGATGATTATTTACCGTTTCTGGTCTTCACGATCAGGCGGTTAGTGATTTTCTTTTTCTTTCTGGTTTTTAAGCCCAGAGCCGGTTTACCCCAGGGAGTAACAGGAGCCGGACGACCGATGGGTGATTTACCTTCACCACCACCATGGGGATGGTCACAGGGGTTCAAAACAACACCACGAACGGTAGGTTAGATACCCATATGTCTGGTTCTACCAGCTTTACCGATGGTAACGTTTTCATGCTCTAAGTTACTTACCTGACCGATAGTTGCTTTACAGTCAATCAGAACTTTTCTAACTTCGCCGGAGGGAAGTCTTACCTGAGCATAGTCACCTTCTTTAGCCATCAGCTGCGCTGCATTACCTGCAGAACGAACTAACTGACCGCCTTTATTTTTGGTGATTTCCACGTTGTGGATAATGGTACCAACGGGAATGTTTGCTAACGGTAAAGTGTTACCGGGTTTGATATCTGCGGTTTCAGAGGAGATAACTTTGTGGCCAACTTTTAATTCGTTGGGAGCCAGGATGTATCTCTTTTCGCCATCTTCATACTGAACTAATGCGATGTATGCGGTTCTGTTCGGATCGTATTCTAAGGTCAGAACAGTTGCAGGCACATCCATTTTGTCACGTTTGAAGTCGATAATTCTGTATTTGGATTTGTTTCCGCCGCCTCTGTGTCTTACGGTGATTCTACCGTAGGAGTTTCTGCCGGCGTGTTTTTTCAGTTTTACAAGAAGAGATTTTTCAGGTTTTACATCAGACAACACGGAGAAGTCAGGTGCGGTCATATATCTTCTTGACGGTGTAGTCGGTTTATAAGTTTTTACTGCCATTATCAATCATCTCCTTATCTTAAACTTTCAAAGAATTCGATTGTTTTGGTGCCTTTTAATTTCACAATCGCTTTCTTCCAGTCGGATTTTTTGCCTGCGTGTACGCCGACTCTTTTGTTTTTGCCGATTACGTTTAAAGTAGTAACTTTGTCTACTTCAACTTTGAAGATTTCTTCAATAGCTTTTTTGATTTCAATTTTGTTGGCATTTGCGTTCACTTTGAAAGTGTACTTCTGTTCTGCCAGCATGCTCATGGATTTTTCCGAAATGATCGGAGCAATAATGATATCGTATGCGTTCATCTTAGCAGTACACCTCCTCTAATTTTGCTACTGCCGATGCTTCAATCACTAATTTGGTTTGATTTAAAACATCGTAGGTGTTAATGGTATCAACTACTGCAGTTTTTA
>JAFYVF010000016.1 GCA_017549265.1 Clostridia bacterium | reverse complement strand
TAATGTAGTGCATTCTTAATTTTCCTGAGATATGGGCTAAAATTTTGTGCCCATTTTCTAATTCAACCGTAAACTGAGCATTCGGTAATGCATCAATAACGGTTCCTTCTAATTCAAGTACATCATCTTTCGGCATAATTTTTACCTCCGTGCAACTGTTATTCTTCAGATTCCAAATCCATCAGGGCCCGAAGTGATTTTCGAAGCTCTGCATTGGTAATTTTCTTACCTTCGCTGATTTTTTGAAGCAGACGTTCATTCAACACAAACTGGGATTTCTCCAGATGCTTTATTTTCTTCTTCTTTGGTTTTTCCAATTTCCGAAGCATCCCGTCCGCAATCAACACATAATCGGAGTTTAAAACCTCCGCTACCATGAAAACGCGATTCTGATCTCTACCGCTTAAGGAGATAACCAAGTCTGCTATTTGAAACATTCCTGCCCTCCTATAATGTGGTTAAAATGATGGGCTCTCCATCAGTAATAAGAATGGTGTTTTCATAATGTGCCGACAGACTACCGTCCACTGTGCGAATGGTCCAATTATCTTTGGCATCCTGATACACAGGATATGCTCCCAGATTCACCATAGGTTCCACAGCAATAGTCATCCCCGGCATCAGCTTGGGACCTTTTCCCGCTCTTCCGAAATTAGGAACCGATGGACTTTCGTGCAGATTTGCACCAATGCCGTGGCCTTCCAAATCCCGAACGATGGAAAATCCTTTGTTTTCAATAAATGTCTGAATAGTTTCTGAAATATCACCGACTCTGTTTCCTGCCACAGCCTGTTTCATCCCTAAAAAGAAACTTTCTCGGGTTGCCTCCACAAGAAGTTTTGCTTCCTTGGAAACTGCTCCGGCAAAAGCAGTATCGGCACAGTCGCCATGATATCCTTTGTAACAAGCTCCACAATCAATACTGACAATATCGCCTTCCTGGATAACATACTCTCCGGGAATACCATGCACAACTTCATTGTTCACCGACACACAAATGTGCTTCGGGTAACCGTTGTAGCGGTAAAAGGATGGCGTTGCATTGCATTTTCGGATAAACTCCGCTGCAATTTTATCCAGTTCGATTGTTTTGATGCCCGGTCTTACTGCCTCAATCGCTTTTTGCAAAGCTCCTTTGGTAATTTGACCGGCTTTTTTCATCAGTGTAATTTCTTCTTTACTTTTAATATAAATCATAAACTTACACCCAGCGCCTGTAACGCATTTTTTACGGTATCTTCCACACCGTCACAACCTTGAACCGTTGTCAATAATTCCTTCTCGGAAAAATACTGAATCAAAGGCTCTGTTTGTTTATGATAAATCTCCAACCGTTTGGAAATAATCTCGGGCTGGTCATCTTCTCTTACAATCAGAGAGGACCCGCATTTATCACAAACACCGTCACGTTTCGGGGAATTCGACCGAATATGATAGGTAGCTCTGCAATTAGGACATTCTCTGCGACCTGCCAGACGAGAAATGATCGTTTCGTTGGACACATCCAACAGCAACGCTTTATCCAATCTGATCCCAAGCTCAGCCAAACTTTCAGCCTGAGCAGTATTTCTGGGGAAACCGTCTAAAATGTATCCGTTTTGGCAATCGGACTCACGAAGTCTTTTTACCAGAAGCTCGGAAACCATTTCATCCGGAACAAAATTTCCTTTTGAAATCAGTCGGTCGATTTCCTCTCCTAAAGAAGAGCCACTCCCAATCTCATCCCGGAGCAATGCTCCGGTTGAGATGGTTGGAATGTTTAAAATTTTTGCTAATTGTGCAGCCATAGTACCTTTTCCGGCACCGGGCGCACCTAATATCGTCAATGTCATTGTTTTGTACCGAAAAGATTTTATTCTAAGAAGCCTTTATAATGTCTCATCAGCATCTGAGATTCAATCTGTTTCACGGTTTCAATTGCAACACCTACTACGATGATCAAAGAAGATCCACCGAATGCAAACGCAGAATCGAAGTGCGAAAGCAAAGTGGGTGCTACTGCAATCAACGCAATGAATACTGCACCGATTAAGGTAATTCTGTTTAATACCATACGAATGAAATCGCTGGTGGGTTTACCGGGTCTTAAGCCGGGAACGAAACCACCGTTGTTTTTCATGTTGTTGGCAATTTCAACAGGGTTAAACTGAATTTCAGTATAGAAGTAAGTGAACAGAATGATCAGCACAAAGTAGATGATGGAGTACCAAGCACTACCGGGTGAGAACACTCTGATAACGCCTGCCCAGAAACCACTCTGTGCGCCGCCCAACATCTGGGCGATGGTTGCAGGGAACGCCATGATAGACACAGCGAAGATGATGGGCATTACGCCTGCCATAGCAACTTTGATCGGCACGTGAGTGCTCTGACCGCCGTACATCTTTCTGCCTACAACTCTTTTTGCATACTGAACGGGAATTCTTCTTTCAGCATTGTTCATCAGAACGATGAATCCAATGGTGATTAAGATAACCAATACTACTAAAGCAAAGATAATCCAGTTGGTATCACCGTAGATAAATCCGGCAATTGCAGAAGGTGCACCGGAAATAATACCTGCAAAAATGATTAAGGAGATACCGTTTCCAACACCTTTTTCGTTGATTTGTTCACCTAACCACATTAAGAATGCGGTACCTGCAGTTAATGTCAGAACCACAGTAAAGAAGGTGGTCGCGCTCTGCATATCCGGGCTTACAACCATCATATAGAGGCCTGCACCCTGAACAAATGCTAACACGATAGTAACAATACGAGTAAGTTTTGCAATTTTCTTTTTGCCTTCTTCCCCTTCTTTGGACATTCTTTCCAAAGCAGGAATTGCAACAGTTAAAAGTTGCATAATAATGGAAGAGTTAATGTAGGGGGTGATGCCCATTGCAAAAATGGTGAACTGCTGCAAAGCATTACCGGACATAATGTTTGCTAAACCGAACAAAGTATTATCACCGCTCAAGTAATAATCCAAAGCACCCGGGTTTGCAAAGGGAACAGGGATATGCGCTCCTAATCTGAAAACAATCAATAACAACACAGTGTATAAGATTTTCTTTCTCAGATCCGGAATTTTCCAAGCATTTTTTAATATGCTAAACATATTAAATCACCTCAGTCTTTCCACCTAAAGCAGTAATTTTTTCAGCAGCAGCTTTTGAGAATCTTGCAGCTTTTACAGTCAGCTTTTTGGTAAGATCTCCTCTGTTTAACACAACGATTCCGTCATTGATTTTAGAAATTACGCCGGTTTCTTTTAACAGTTCAGCAGTAACTTCAGTTCCGTTTTCAAATCTTTCTAAATCGGAAAGATGAATTTCGGTATAGTTTTTCGCAAAGAAATTATGGAAGCCTCTTTTGGGGAGTCTTCTTGCTAACGGCATCTGACCGCCTTCAAAGCCGGGTCTTACACCGCCGCCGGATCTTGCTTTCTGACCTTTATGGCCTTTGCCGGCTTGTTTTCCGTTACCGGAAGCGTGACCTCTACCTTTTCTGTAACGCTCTTTTACGGAACCCGGAGCCGGAGATAATTCGTTTAATCTCATAATTTTTACACCTCCGAATGAATTTTAGTTTTAGACTTCTTCACAGTCTACCAGATAAGATACTTTGTTTACCATACCTCTGATCTGAGGTGTATCATTATGGATTTTTTCGTCTCTGATTTTTTTCAGGCCTAATGCGTTTGCAGTCTTAATATGGCTGTCAAGACGACCGATCAGGCTCTTTTTTAAAGTAACTTTTAATTTAGCCATTTTTAAATTACCAAGTGCTTAAAAACTTTTAGGCACATTTCCTTTCTTTCGGACTCATCTTAAATGTTTTCTGATTCCGTTAAAATCGTTCTTATTTCACGATTTCAGCGGGAGTTTTACCTCTTTTATCAGCCACTTCTTTTAAACTCATTAAGCTCTTTAATCCTTCGATCGTAGCAGATACTACGTTTCTGGGATTGTTAGATCTTAAACATTTGGTTCTGATATCTCTGATACCAGCCAGTTCCAGTACGGCTCTGGCAGGACCACCAGCGATAACGCCGGTACCTTCAGCAGCGGGTTTTAATAACACTCTGCCTGCACCGAATTCACCAATAACTTCATGAGGAATAGTAGTTTTATACAGGGGAATTTCCACCATGTTTTTCTTTGCATCCTCAATACCTTTTCTGATTGCATCCGGAATTTCAGCTGCTTTACCCATGCCGCAACCTACTCTACCGTTTTCGTCGCCTACAACTACCAAAGCTGAGAAACGGAAGGTTCTACCACCTTTTACAACTTTAGCAACTCTGTTTAAGGCAACAACTTTTTCTTTAATATCCAGCGTAGCCGGATCAAATTTAGCTTGATTCACGATTGTATTTCCTCCTTATCACTAAAGTGTAATTAGAACTGCAGTCCGCCTTCTCTGGCACCTTCAGCCAAAGCGGCAACACGTCCGTGGTACAGATAGCCGCCACGGTCGAATACTACAACTTCGATACCTTTGGCTTTTGCTTTTTCTGCAACCAATAAACCAACTTTTTTCGCAGCTTCAATGTTTCCACCCGGATTCTTGCCGAATTCAGGGCTTAAAGTAGAAGCGGAAACTAAGGTAACACCTGCAACGTCATCAATAATCTGAGCATAAATGTGATTTAAGCTTCTGAACACATTCAGTCTCGGTTTCTGTGCAGTACCTTTAATATTATTTCTGATTCTGTAATGTCTTTTTACTCTGGCAACATTACTGTTTTGCTTTTTAACCACTGTTTATTCACTCCTTTAAACAATCTGATAAAACAGCTAAGGAACATAACCAAACGATTATTTCTTCTTAGCGCCGGTTTTACCTTCTTTTCTGATAATAACTTCATCAACGTATTT
>JAFYVF010000015.1 GCA_017549265.1 Clostridia bacterium | reverse complement strand
GTATACCATAGCTTTAAGTTATCCCGACCCGTTAATTCTTCCAGCAGGGGAGCGCTCTGGGGTACGTATCCAAGCAGTCTGGAACGTTCTTTATGCTGTTTCATCAGGTCATAACCCTGATACGAAAAATTACCGCAATCAGCTTTCAGGATTCCGGCAAGAATGCCCAGCAGGGTGGATTTACCGCTACCGTTACTTCCTAAAATACCGATACATTGTCCTTCCTGAGCCGAAAAGGTAATTTCTTTTAAAATGGTTTTTTTGGGATAGCTCTTTTGTATGTTTTCAATCTTCATATCAGATTCCTCTTTGTTAAGAGAACTGAGAACAAGGCTGTTCTCAGTTCTCTGTGTCATCGTATGTAATTGTATGAGCGTCGCACGCCCGGCAGATTAATAATAGTAGTCGTATTCTGCTTCAACTTCTACAGCGGGCATGGTTTCTAAATATTCTTCCACACTCAATTCGCCATCTGCTTCGTAATATTGATCTACATAGCCTTCGTATAACTCATATAAGTCATAATCTCCCAGACTGTCGTAGTAATCTGCAGGGATTGCATCAATCCATTCTGTGTAGGTGAGTGCAGGAGGCAGCATTGCTCTTTCGTAAGAGGTTTCCAATTCGTCTACCAGTTCACCGGGAACATTTGCACTGCGCAGATTTGCAAACAGTTTTTCCATATCAAAGCCTTCCAGCCATGCCTGCATTTCTGTTGCATCGGTGCTTTCGGGATTGATGAGAATGGAATCAGTGGGTTTTTCCACTTCGGTGAAGTCGTTGATCACGGCATGCGCTTTTAAAGAAAGTGCCATTCCGTCCTGATAGAGTAAGCTGATTTCAGCATTTTCTTCGGTTTCGGAAACAGTTTCCCAGGTGTATTTTAACGCGAAATCAGAAGCAATTTTTGCTTGAGCGGGTAACATGCTTGTAACAGTTTCGCTCAGACGAACAGTAACAGTTCCGCTCTTGCCGTCTTCCTGGAAGTTTTCTGCTTCAAAGGTTACTACATCCATACTCATATATTTGATAGCATAGGTACCGGTGATTTTGTCATCAGTTTTGATGCCCTTTCCTGCAAATTCCAGGTTCGTGGTTCCCATATTGGAGGGAATCGGCATTTTGAACAGCACGCCTACCTGATCACCGTTGGTTACGGTATAGTAGCTTACCGTATAACCTTCCACGGTAATATCCCAACCTGCCAGTTTTTCGGAACCGTCTGCATAGAAGGTAACGGTTGCTAAAGTTCCCTCGGGCATAGCAGGAGTGTTACTTAAGGCCTGTTCCAGCATGGAAATATCACGTTCGTAATTTTCCACGGATGCATTGGTGATGGAAGAAATATTGTTGATATAATTTTTGATGGTATTATCATTCTTTAATTCGGAAACTACAGCTTTTGCAATGTTGACAAGATCATCATAGCCAATTTCTAAAGTTAACGCATTAACTTCCTGAGAAACACCTTCTGCAGTTAAAGTAACTTTAGACTGGGTGCGTTCGCCTGCAGCGGAGATGATGCAACCAACATAACGGGACAGAAAGGCTTCCACTTCTGCTTCATCGGGAAGTGCTGCTAAAAGAGTCTGCAAGGTATTATATACTTCCTGCATTTCTTCCATATCCATTCCGGGCATATCACTGAAATCTATGTGCAAATATTGAGGTTGATAGGTGGGATAACCTATGTACGCATTACCGGTAGCGTAGTCGAAAACAATATCGCAATCAAGTAAATTAGTTCCGTTTAAGCTGATGCTTTCCTTAACTTGATATTCGCTGCCTTTCATAGCGGCACCCACACTGATGGATGCAGATTTGATCCAGGAAAGTTCTGCGGGAATATCGGTTCCGGATAATTTTTTCACCATAGGAGCAAACTGTTCTCCAAAGGTAATTTCAATTTCTCCTGTAGAAGAAAAACCGTCAGTCAGCATATCTTTTGCTTTGCCAACTGCACCGGCAATATCTCTTGCCATTGCATTCTTTGATGCGTTAAGGGCGGTAGTGGTTGGGTCTTCTTTTGCAGGTTTCAAGAAAAACACAATCGCTAAAATTACCAAAGCCACCACAACAACAGAAATCGCAGAAATTAAAATGATTTTTGTTTTTTTGTTCATTTTTTTCTTGGAAGTTTCCGACTGAGGTGTCACGGGAGTACTGTAGTTGGACTGATTTACTCCCTGGGAATATGTAGCTTGGTTCAAAGCAGTTCCGCACACGGAGCAGAAATTAAGCTGGTTGCCGTTTACGGTTCCGCAAGAGGGGCAAACGTTGCCTTGGGGTTCTGCAGCAGGTGCATCCTGAGGATTGTTAGCATTGGTGTTTACAAATTCATCCTGAGAAGCATTCACAGTCTGACTATCATTTGCAGTAGGCTGGTTTGCTTCCTGAGCGTTCGCAGATTCTTTTGCAGCACATTCGGGGCAAATTGTTTCCCCGTCATTGAGCTGTTTTCCGCATTTTTCACAAAACATATAAATGTCTCCTTTCTAACATGACACTTTATTTTGTTGTTTTATTTTTTTATTATATTATAGTTTTATGACAATGTCAATAAAAAATGTGAGAAAAAACAGATTTTTAGTGTAAACAGGTTATATGTACCGTATTTTTGCATACCGCAAAAAGTCAATTCACCTGCAATCATGAAGTTTTTTGTTTGATTCATTCAGATAAATCGGGAGAAATGATGAATTTTGGATAATAAAAAATGATAAAAGGTGTCCTGAAAAGATATTGACTTTTTCATAAAATATGTTAAACTTTTAAAGTTAGAAGAATGGGAAATGAAATTTTAAGAGTCATCGTAGATGATACTAAGGAGGAAAAACTATGATAGATTGGTCGCAAATCAACTGGATTTATGTGATTGCACAAATATTCGGACTGTTACAAAGCACCTGCTGCATTATCGGACCATATTTCAAATACAGATGGCAGATGCTGGTTAATTCCATGGTGTCCGTTACTTTTTTGGTTATCAATCTGATTCTGTTAAGCATTGCAGTTCCGGACAGCCCTGTCAACCTTTCGAGTATTATCATTAACAGTGTTGCTTTGGTGGTGTTGAGTTTTTCGCTTTGGCATGTGCGCAAAGGCACAAAAGCTCCCATTGCCGAAAAAGTTATCTTCTTCGTAGTGTTTGTGGCACTCGGCTTTATAGGATTTGAAGATGCTATTGATATTTTCCCGATTTTCGGTGCCGTAGCCTTCATGCTTGCTTCCTTCCAGCATGATGAACAAAAGACCCGTGTGTTATATTTGTTTAATACTTTTTCCTGGTTTACCTATCACTGTCTCTGCTTAAATTCTGCTGCAATCGGTCAGGCGGTGGCGTTCACCATGTATGTCATTGCGCTCTGTAAATACCGAAAAAAAGACAATTTAAAAAATGCAAACAGCAAGCAGAAACAGAGTGTCAGTAACTAACATTCTCGTAAATCCTTAGAAAAAATCCATCCCGGTATTTCCGGGGTGGATTTTTTGGTGAATATGGAGTAGCCATTGATTAGGAGGTTTCAAATACTGTTGTTCTTTGTATAAAAATTTGTTTTCCCTTGACTTTTGTAATATGATGTGATAAAATAATGCCAAAAATAGCATAGGTTCACACAAAGTGGTGATGATACCGTAAAGGCTTTTTGCCAGGTGTCATCAATGAAAAAGGGAATGGGGTGAGAATCCCCAGCGGTTAGACTGTCGGTGTGTGCATCGAAGTTTTTGTATCCGTTGGCGAAAGCCGGTCATTGGGAAACTGAGAAGGCAGGATACAAAAATGAGGATTCTTTGAAGCCATATGATGCGAGTCACAAGACCTGCTTTGATGTTATCTTTTTGATGGAAAAAGATAATGTTTTTGGCTGTTTGTAGCCAAATTGTGATGTATCACAGAAAAACACAGGCTGTGGTAATTTTCTTTTTGGAAAATTACCGCAGTTTTTTTATGGTATTATACATTCCGATACGAAAGGGGGCAGATTGATGAATGAATTTAAAACCTATCATCCGATTGTGAATTTTACTTATTTTGCGTTTGTAATTGGATTTTCCTGCTTTTTGATGCATCCTGTCTGTCTCGGTATTTCGTTGCTTTCGGGTTTTGTTTACTCGGTGATGTTAAAAGGCAAGAAGGCTATTTTGACCAATTTACTTTATATGATTCCGTTGATTGCAATCACGGCGCTTGTAAACCCGATGTTCAACCACGAGGGGATTACCGTTCTGGAATATCTTCCCGACGATAATCCTTTGACATTGGAATCCATTGTGTATGGCATCAGTGCGGCGGTGATGTTGGTAAGCATTATTTGTCATTTTTCCTGCTACAATGAGGTGATGACCAGCGATAAATTCATTTATTTGTTTGGAAAAGTGATTCCCTCAATGTCGTTAGTTATTTCAATGACCTTGCGTTTTGTGCCAAAGTTTAAATCACAGCTTAAAGTCGTGGCAAATGCTCAGCGAACGATGGGACGTGATGTGTCAAACGGCAGTATTTTCAAACGTGCGAAACACGGGTTGAATATTTTGTCTATT
>JAFYVF010000014.1 GCA_017549265.1 Clostridia bacterium | reverse complement strand
CAGAAACGGCGTAACTTTCCAGGAAGATGGAAACATTTATCAGATTGTTGAGTTTCAGCATGTAAAACCCGGGAAAGGTGCAGCGTTCGTTAGAACCAAAATCAAAAATATCATTACCGGTTCTGTAGTTGAAAAAACTTACAGACCCACTGATAAATTCCCGAAAGCTCATATCGAAAGAAAAGATATGCAGTATTCTTACAGCGATGGTGACCTGTACTACTTTATGGATCAGGAAACCTTCGACATGATTCCCATCAATGCAAGCCAGGTGGGTGACGCATTAAAATTCGTAAAAGAAAACGAATGCGTAAAAATCTTATCTCACAACGGTAACGTATTCGGTATTGAACCCCCCAACTTTGTGGAATTGGAAGTTACCGAAACCGAACCCGGCTTAGCAGGTAACACCGCTCAGGGTGCAACCAAACCCGCAACCTTAGAAACCGGTGCAACCATCAACGTGCCTCTGTTTATCAACATTGGTGACGTTTTAAGAATTGACACCAGAGACGGAAGCTACATGGAAAGAGCGTAGTCTTTTTTGCTTCCTTATTTGAAAGGAGAATTCCTATGGAAAATATCGGCGAAAAAATCGCTTACTTAAAAGGCCTGGCAGAAGGCTTAAAAGTGGATGAATCCACCAATGAAGGCAAAATCATCAAAGGTATCTTAGATGTGTTGGCAGAAATGAATGATTACATCGAAGAAATTGATGATGATCTGGCAATGGTGCAGGAAGAAATGGACAATATGTCTGACGATTTGGCAGACGTGGAAGACATCGTTTTTGAAGATGACGAAGATGATTGTGACTGCGACTGTGATTGCGAAGATGACGATGTTTATGAAATCACCTGCCCCAACTGCGGCGAAGAAGTGTATGTTGACGGTGAAACCTTAGAAAACGAAGATATTTACTGTCCTTCTTGCCGTCAGCAGATTGAATTGGATCTGCCTGAAGGCTGTGGCTGCGGTTGCGATTGCGACTGCGATTGCGAAGACTAATTCATTTTAGCAAGAAAAAGGCGATGCGTTATGCATCGTCTTTTTTTGTGTTTTTTGACAGGATTTTTTAGAAAAAATATTGTAAAATAAAAATTTTTGTGTTATAATTTTGGTAAATAAAAAGCGGCTCCCTTGTGTAAAGGGAGCTGGATTGGCGAAGCCAAGACTGAGGGATTGTAAATGGATAGAAAACACAATAAAAATATGGTTCCTTTTGCAAAAGCTCTTCGTAACAATATGACCAAAGAAGAACGACATTTGTGGTATGATTTTCTAAAACACTATCCCGTACGTTTTATCCGCCAAAAAATATTGGGGAAATATATTGCGGATTTTTACTGTGCCAAAGCAAATCTTGTGGTTGAACTTGATGGTTCTTCTCATTATGAAGACATAGGATTAAAAAATGATGCTGAAAGAACGATTTACTTGGAACAATATGGTATCAAAGTATTGAGGTTTTCAAATCTTGATATACAAAGCAATTTTTCAGGAGTTTGTACTTATATTGATAATGTGGTACAACAATCCCTCAGTCAGCGTTGCTGACAGCTCCCTTTACACAAGGGAGCCTTTTTTGATTGAAATTTTTCTAAAAAAATATTGTAAAATTTTTTTTGGTATGATATAATAAACAAAATAGAATCATTTCGCAATTTTCTGTTTGAAAACTTCCTGCATTGGAGACAATAAACTTGTATATAAGAGGTGATAACATGGAAATTACCAAAGAAATTACCAAGGATATTAAATACATCGGCGTCAATGACCACATTGTGGATTTATTTGAAGGACAGTATGAAGTGCCCAACGGCATGTCTTACAATTCTTATGTGATTTTAGATGATAAAATTGCCGTGATGGACACGGTGGATATCAATTTCACCCATCAGTGGCTGGACAATTTGCAGAATACCTTGTCAGGCAGAAAGCCAGACTATCTCATCATTCAGCATATGGAGCCTGACCATTCTGCCAACATCGTGAATTTTTTGAAAGTCTATCCCGATGCGAAAATCGTGGCATCTTCTAAAGCATTCACCATGATGAATCAGTTTTTCGGCATGGATTTTTCCGACAAACAGATTGTGGTTGGAGAGGGAGACACCCTATCTTTAGGAAAACATAACCTTACCTTTGTCACCGCTCCCATGGTGCATTGGCCTGAAGTGATTGTGACCTACGATTCCACCGATAAAGTGCTGTTTTCCGCAGACGGGTTCGGCAAATTCGGTGCCTTGGATGTGGACGAGGATTGGGCTTGCGAAGCACGTCGTTACTACATTGGCATCGTTGGAAAATACGGTGCTCAGGTGCAGAATTTATTGCAAAAAGCTGCAGGACTGGACATTGCAAAAATCTGTCCGTTGCATGGTCCTGTGTTAACGGAAAATTTAGGATATTATCTTAATTTATATAACATCTGGTCAAGCTATCAGCCCGAAGAAGAAGGCATTATGATTGCATACACTTCTGTGTACGGCAACACCAAAAAAGTGGTGTTAAAATTGGCAGACCAACTAAAAGCCAAAGGTTGCCCCAAAGTGGTGGTAAACGATTTGGCACGCTGTGATATGGCAGAAGCGGTGGAAGATGCTTTCCGTTACAGTAAATTGGTACTGGCAACCACCACCTACAATGCGGAAATTTTCCCCTTTATGAAGGAGTTTATCAATCATTTGACCGAGCGGAATTTCCAGAACAGAACGGTGGCATTCATCCAGAACGGAAGCTGGGCCCCCTTAGCTACCAAAGTGATGAAAGAAATGTTTTGTAAATCTAAAAATTTAACCTTCTTGGAAAATGAAGTGACGATTCTTTCCGCATTAAGTGATGAGAGCAATCATCAGCTCACAGCTTTAGCGGAAGAGCTTTGCGCAGACTATATCGCTCAGCAGGGGGAAGATGTGGATAAAAACAACCTGTCTGCCCTGTTCAACATTGGTTACGGCTTATATGTGATTACATCCAACGACGGTAAAAAAGACAATGGTTTAATCGTAAATACCGTGACCCAGGTAACCAGCACTCCCAATCGGATTGCGGTGACCATCAATAAAGAAAACTATTCTCACCATGTGATTAAGCAGACAGGCAAAATGAATATGAATTGCTTAACAACCGACACGCCCTTCTCGGTGTTTCAGCAATTTGGATTCCAGAGTGGCAGAAACGTGGATAAATTTGAGGGAGCCGATGTGCTCCGTGCCGACAATGGTCTGGTATTCTTATCCAGAAATATCAACTCTTTCCTGTCTTTAAAAGTGGAAAATTATGTGGATTTGGATACCCACGGAATGTTTATCTGCTCGGTAACAGAAGCAAGAGTCATCAATCAGAATGAGTCTATGACTTATTCCTATTATCATCAGCACGTGAAACCGAAGCCTCAAATGGATAAAAAAGGCTATGTGTGCAAAATCTGCGGATATGTTTATGAGGGAGACACTCTGCCCGACGATTTTATCTGCCCCTTATGTAAACACGGTGCATCTGATTTTGAGAAACTATAGCCGAAACTTACAACACCAAAGGCGGTTTTTATCTATGAATTTCCGCTTGAAAGTCTAAAAAACAATAACGATAAATTTTGGAGGAACAACACTATGAAAAAATATGTGTGTGACGTATGCGGTTGGGTATATGACGAAGCCGAAGGCGCTCCCGATGCAGGCATTGATGCAGGCACCACCTGGGAAAACGTGCCCGAAGATTTTGTTTGCCCCTTATGCGGCGTTGGCAAAGACAATTTTTCTGAAGAATAATTCTTTTGGTATTTTTAGTAATTTAAATTAAAATTTTTATAATCACACAACAACGGAGGAATTTATCATGTCCAAATATCAAGGAACTCAGACTGAAAAAAACTTAATGGCAGCATTTTCCGGCGAAAGCGAAGCAAGAAATAAGTACACCTATTTTGCATCCAAAGCAAAAAAAGAAGGTTACGAACAGATTGCAGCTTTATTCTTAAAAACTGCAGATAATGAAAAAGAACACGCAAAACTGTGGTTCAAAGAATTAGAAGGCATCGGCGATACCGCTGATAACTTAGTTGCAGCTGCAAACGGCGAAAACTACGAATGGACCGATATGTACGCAGGTTTTGCAGAAACTGCTGAAAAAGAAGGTTTCACCGAGCTGGCTGCAAAATTCCGTTTAGTTGCGGCAATCGAAAAATCCCACGAAGAAAGATACCGTGCATTATTAAAGAACGTGGAATCCAAAGAAGTATTCCAAAAAGCAGAAACCAAAGTTTGGGAATGCCGTAACTGCGGTCACTTGGTAACCGGTGACAGTGCACCCCAAATTTGCCCCACTTGTGCACATCCTCAGGCATACTTTGAGGTTCATGCCACAAATTATTAAAAACTTGATAAAAGAACCCAAGAACGCGACAAGCATAAGGAATAAATCATAAAATTTTTCTAAGGTGAAATTTCGTTTAGGAACGAAATTTGATTAAAAATGCTTGTCGCTACGAACAAACTTGCACTCTCGCAGTACCTATGTACAGCTTCGGTTTAGTTTGTTCGTTCTGAGTCCTTTTCTCTGCGTTTTACGATTTGAAAAACTGCGCATAATGAATGAATCTCACCGCTCGGCGTATAGCATATACGCCTTCGGGCTTGTCAAGGCGTTGCCTTGATTGTGAATACAACAAGGCTCCGGGGTACCCGACCGCAATCTGCGATTGCGTTATCGGGTCGGGTTCTTATTCGATTTCTTCATTCTGCATCAATTTTTCTTCACCTATGATCAAGAAAAGTGAAGAATCGCTTTAGACGAAGAGAAAGAAGGGAAATTTGTTTTCATTCATTTTCTTCACCTTTGGTTAGTGTACCTTGCCTCCCTCTGACGAGGGAGGTGGCAAAACCATAGGTTTTGACGGAGGGAGAGATATGATTCCTTTCGTTTGAAAACGGTTTTTTTTCATCAAAAAAGATGTCAGATTCCCGCATAATTTATGCGGGAATCCTCATATTCACAACAAAAGCAGGTGATATGTTATGACTTTAGTATTATTAACGGCATTAGGCGTGGGCGGTGCCACCATGATTGGGGCATTGCTCGGCTTTTTATTCAAAAAACAGACCCATAAATTTTCCGATATTGTGCTGTCCTTTGCGGCAGGTGTGATGTTTTGTGCGGCGGTAATCGGCCTCATTATGCCATCACTGGATTATGGCGGAGAGTATGGTATTATCATCACCGTGGCAGGAATCTTTGTGGGTGCACTGTTTTTAAATGTGTTAGACAAGTTGGTTCCCCATTTACATAAATTGGCGGGAGCAGACATTGAAAGTCACCATCAGACCAACTTAAATAAGGTGCTTCTGTTTGTGATGGCAATCGCCATTCACAATCTGCCAGAAGGTCTTGCGGCAGGGGTTGGATTTGGTACGGATAACACCGAACAAGCTTTGGTCATTGCAGGCGGGATTGCGCTTCAGAACATCCCTGAGGGGATGATTATCATTGCGCCTATGCTTGCGGCGGGAGTATCCAAAGGAAGAACCCTTCTTTTAGCACTTACCACAGGACTTGTGGAAGTGGTTGGCACGTTGCTGGGATATTTTTCGGTGTCCTTATCCACTGCGGTATTACCCTTTATGCTTGCCTTTGCAGGCGGCGTGATGCTTTATGTTATCAGTGACGAAATGATTCCCGAAACTCACGCCCACGGAAACGAGCGTGGCGCAACCTTTTCATTCCTCATCGGTTTTTGTGTGATGCTTATTACTGACGTGTTACTGGGATAGCTTAAAAAACTCTTAACTACGGTTAAGAGTTTTTTTATTGGGATACTATGGAAAAATCAAAATTAACAAAACCTTAACATTTTTTAAAAACTTTTTTAACAAGCAAGCTTTATAATTTGCCTTGTAAGATGAAAACAAGGAGGAATTTATAATGAATGTCAATGATCAGGAACTTTTTGTTCAGAAAATCCGTGCAAAATATCAGGTGAAAGAAACTACGGGTTTGGATGCCTTAAAACAGTTAGATAAAAAAGTGCAACGACCGGCAAATTTGTTTGCCGTTATTTTTGGAAGCATCGCAGCTTTGATTATGGGTAGCGGTATGAGCCTTGTAATGACAGACATTGCCGAATATATCGGTATTTCTAACCCTATGGTGTTGGGAATTGTAATCGGTGTGCTCGGAATGATTTTGTTACTGCTCAATCATCCTATCTACAAAGGAATCCTCCGTGCGCGCCGAAAGAAATATGCAAATGAAATTTTCGCATTAAGCGATCAACTCATGAAAGGATAGGGTGAACAACATGAAAGAATTTTTAAAAAACGCATTTCGTGACATGAAAGAAAGTGCCAAAGCACAGCACCAAGTGGATAAGGCACAGTTTGAAGCGGTGAAGGCAGAATCCAAAGCGCAATGGGAAGAAGCAAAGGCTATGGGAAATCCCGAAACCTATAAGGCAGCGATGCAGGCAAAACGGGAAGAGCAACTTGCCGAAGCAAACCGCCGCAGAGAGGAAGCGGAACAACGGATTCTTTTGGCAAAAGAAGAAAAACACGCGAAATAAGCGAAATAAGAAACAACACAGGCGAGATGACATTCATCTCGTCATTGTTGGTGATTGGAGGAATCTGCAATATGAATGCAATTGAAATTAAGAATCTTTCCAAAAGCTTTCGTGGCATGTATGCGGTGGACCATCTTACGATGACAGTCCCCGTGGGTGCCATTTACGGTTTTATCGGAGAAAACGGCAGCGGGAAATCCACCACCGAAAAGTTAATCTGCGGGCATTTGGTGCCGGATGACGGTGAAATCAAGTTGTTTGGAAAGGACTACACCAATCCCGGTGTTCGTGCCAGAGTGGGTGCGTTAATTGAAAATGCGGGATGTTTTCCTAATTCCAGCGTATATCAGAATCTGCGGATGCAGACCATCAATTTAGGACTGGAAAACCCCGACGAAGAAATTAGCAGAGTGTTAAAAATTGTTCGGATGGAAGACTCCGCCCGATTGAAGTTTAAAAAGTGTTCTTTGGGGATGAAGCAACGAATCGGCATCGCTATGGCACTGTTGGGGGATCCTGCTCTTTTGATTTTGGACGAACCCATCAATGGATTGGACACCGATGGGATGCGCATTATGCGAGAAATTTTGGTGGACATTACCACAAACTATGGTTGTACTGTGCTGATTTCCTCGCATATTTTGGGGGAACTTGAAAAAATCGCCACTCATTACGGCATTATTCGTCGGGGAAAAATGATCATGGAGTTATCTGCCAAAGAAATGGATGCAAGAGCCCAGGTGTTTGTGACGCTCAAAACCAAAGATTTAAATGGTGCGGCAGAGGTGCTTCAAAAGATGTTTTCCGATGTTCGCCGAGAGGATGACGCCATTTGTGTATACGATGTGGACAGTCCTGAAGAAATTGTGGAGCATCTCATTAAAAACGGACACATCGTAAACGAAATCAAGAAAAACAAAATCGGACTGGAAGAATACTATATTGAACTGATGTCCAAAAAGGAGGAAGCGTGATGGCAAAAGAGCTCACCTTTAAAAACCCCGGTTTTTCCGAGCGAATCAAGGGAATGCTGGGTGTGGATTTTTACCGTTTGTTTCACACCCCCATGTTTTACATATTTTTAGCCATAGCGGCAATTATTCCTGCTATGGTTTCTGCCATGACCATGATGCCTGACCAAAACGGCAAGGTGATGGAACCTCTTTATTCCAATGTGTGGCAGATTATTGCAGCATCAGAGCCTTTATACATTATAAAGACGATTGCCGATTATGCCAATATGAATATGGTATTTATTTTTGGCGGGATTATGGTGTCTGTTTTTATCGGTCACGATTATAAATCGGGCTATGTGAAGCAGCTGTTTACCACTCACGCCAAAAAGCAGGACTATATGATTTCCAAAACCGTAACCTGTGCCTTTGCCATGGCTTGTATGTGCGTGACTTATCTGATTGGCGGTACCGTTGGTGGTCTGGTTGCGGGATACTCCCTGGAAGTGAATGCCGGCTCCTTGATTCTTGCCATTTTGGGCAAAATGGTGATGAGCTTAGGATGGGCAAGTTTATACACCTTCTTAAATATTATTTTCCGACGGTATTTCGGCGTTTCCATTGCCTCAAGCTTTTTCTTCGGAACGGGGATTCTTATCATCGGCGTTGCGGCAGTAGTGGAAAACTTAGCAATTCCCACTGCATTTTTAAATCTGTTTTTATACGGTTCTTCGGTCAATGCCTGTCTCATTTCCGATGCAGGAACTCTTATTACCTGCATGGCGGTTTCGCTTTTATGGACAGTGATTTATAACGTTTTGGGCACATGGATATTATCCAAATGTGACGTGTATTAAGGAGGTGCGGCAGAATGTATGCAATCGAAATTAAAAATCTTTGTAAAAACTTCGGTGCAAAGCAGGCGGTATCCTCTCTTTGCATGAAGGTTCCCATGGGTGCCATTTACGGTTTTATCGGAGAAAACGGCAGCGGGAAATCCACCACCGAAAAGATGATTTGCGGATTGATTCCCAAAGACAGCGGGTCCATTTCTCTGTATGGGAAGGATTATACTGATGAAGGCGTCCGCACCAAAATAGGTGTGCTCATCGAAGCCCCCGGGTGTTTCCCCGGATTAACCGTGTGGGACAATATGATGATTCAAGCATCCAATTTGGGAATCAGGGATGCCCGTAAAGAGGTTGTGCAGGTGTTAAAAATCGTTCGGATGGAAGGTGCTGCAGGCAACAAATATAAAAACTGTTCTCTGGGGATGAAGCAGAGAGTGGGAATTGCCATGGCATTGCTTGGGAACCCCACTTTATTGGTATTGGATGAACCCTTAAACGGATTGGATGCAGACGGGATGCGTATTATGCGGGAAGTGTTTACCGATATTGTGAAAGACGGAAATCGCAGTATTTTAATTTCTTCTCATCTGTTGGGGGAATTGGAGAAGGTTGCCACCCATTACGGCATTATCCGTCACGGCAAAATGATTTGTGAAATGACAGCGGAGCAGTTGGATGCCAACTGTCGCACCTATGTGGGATTAAAGGCAGGGGATCTTCAACGTGCCAAAAATCTGCTCTTTGTGAAATTTTCCCGTGTGGAAGAGGATGAGGCAGGTTATCTTCGAGTATATGACGAGACAACGCCGGAAGAAATTGTAAGCTATCTTTACGAAAACGGACTTACGGTGAGTGAATTGATGACGGATAAAATCGGGCTGGAAGAATACTATATCGATTTAATGAAGGGAGGCAATCAGGCATGAAATCAGAACTCACATTTCAAAAAAACAGCTTTTTAAAACGGCTTACAACTATGCTTAGAGTGGATTTTAAAAGATTGTTTCGTTCCAAGCTTTTTTATATTCTGGTTGCCACGGCACTTTTGATTCCCGTGTTAATGACGGTGATGATGACTATGATGGACGGCTCCGTGTCTGTGAATCCCCAAACGGGAGTGGAAACCATCATTGAGGGGCCTGAAAATGCGTGGCAGTCCATTGGTACTCTGCCCACTGCCGACGGAATGACAATGGGCGGTATGGACGTGATGAGTATGTGCAATATCAATATGATGTTTATGCTGGTTTCGGTGTTTATCTGCTTGTTTATTTCCGATGATTTCAGAAGTGGATATGCTAAAAATCTGTTCACTGTCCGCGCCAAAAAAGGAGACTATGTGGTTTCTAAAATCCTGGCAGGATTTTTCTGCGGAGCTTTGATGCTGATTGCCTATTTTATTGGTGCCATGCTTGGGGGTGCCGTGTCGGGACTTTCCTTTGATTTGGGAATCCTTACGCTAAATAATATCCTGATGTGTATGCTTGCCAAAATATGTTTCATGTTGGTGTTTGTTTCCATTTTTGTGTTGATCGGCGTTTCGGCAAAACAGAAAGCTTGGCTTTCCATTTGCGGTTCCTTAGGCGGTGGAATGCTTCTGTTTATGACGGTTCCTCTGATCACCCCTTTAAACTCCACGGCTCTTCATATGCTGTTGTGCCTGGCAGGAGGGATTCTCTTTGCTGTGGTACTTGGAATAGCAAGTAAAAATGTGCTGAAAAAAACAAGTCTCGTTTAGTTGGAATAAGGCAATGCCTACGGGTGTTGCCTTATATTTTATAAAAAAAGAAAAATGTTAACAAAACTTTAACATTTCCGTGATACAATATTTTATATCCCAAAAAATATACATCGGGAGGTGATCTTGTGTTTAAAATATTAGTGGTGGAAGATGACCGTGACCTGAACAAGACGGTATGTTCCTTTTTAAATCGGTCAGGCTATGAGGCCATTGGCTGTCTTCGGGCAGAGGAAGCCTATGATGCCTTGTATGAAAATGTGTTTGATTTAATTGTGTCGGATATTATGATGCCTGAAATCGACGGCTTTGAATTTGCCAAAACCGTGCGGGAACTGAACGCCGAAATTCCCATTTTGTTTATGACCGCCCGCGATGATATTGCCTCCAAGCAGAGAGGATTTCGCATTGGGGTGGACGATTATATGGTGAAGCCCATTGATTTGGATGAGCTGTTTTTAAGAATCGGTGCCCTGCTTCGACGTGCAAAAATTGCCCAATCCCGAAAACTGGAAATTGGTTCTTTTGTAATGGATGCAGACGAGCATACAGCCTATCTTTGCGGAGAGGAAATTGCCCTGACCAATCGGGAATTTGATATGCTGTATAAATTGCTTTCCTATCCGAAAAAAACTTTCACCAGAACACAGTTGATGGATGAATTATGGGATGTGGAAACCGAAACCGCTCCCAGAGCGGTGGATGTGTATATGACAAAGCTTCGTGCCAAACTTTCTGCTTGTGAAGATTTTGAAATTAAGACCGTTCACGGCCTGGGCTATAAGGCGGTGATTAAGTGAAAAAGAGAAGCACTGTGGAAAAAGTTTTAAAATGGATCAATCAGTATTTTCTGTTTTTTACTTTGGTCGCCTTCGTGATTACCTGCAGCACCATGCTGTTTGTGTCTGTTCTGCGGGATAGCTTGCAGATTACCTTAACGGATGAAAATATCGGCACCGCTGCCCAAATTACCTTCTTAAATGTGCTGTTTTTAAGTTTGTTGTTCACCTTAATTGATGCATTCCGCCGAAAAATAGCCATAGAGCGCCCTGTAAAGCGAATTACCGATGCTGCCGAGAAAATCATTCAGGGAGATTTTTCTGCCCGTATAAAGCCACACAGAAGCTTTGGCGCCGATGACAGCTTTGGTCGTATTGCCGAGTGCTTTAATCAAATGGCAACGGAACTTGGTAGCGTGGAAACTTTGCGAACCGATTTTATTGCCAATGTGTCTCACGAAATGAAGACCCCCTTAAGTGTGATGCAAAATTACGGCACGCTGTTGCAGTCTCCTGATCTGCCCGACGAAAAACGGATGGAGTATGCCAAAGCGGTGACAGATGCTTCCCGACGGATGGCAGATATGATCACCAACATTTTAAAGCTGAACCGTCTGGAAAACCAGCAGATTTACCCCGAGGTTACCGAATTTGACCTGGGAGAACAGCTTTGCGAATGTCTTTTGCAATATGAAAATGTGTGGGAGAAATCTCAAATTGAGATTCACACAGACATCGCCGAAAACGTCACGGTAAAGGCAGACAGCGAGCTTTTAAACCTGGTATGGAACAATCTGTTTTCCAATGCCTTTAAGTTTACCGAATCAGGCGGAACCGTCAGCCTTTCGCTCACGGCAACTGCTCACCATGCAATCGTGAAGGTGGCGGACACCGGTTGCGGGATGACGGCGGAAGTGGGTTCTCATATTTTTGAAAAATTCTATCAGGGAGACACTTCTCATGCTACTTATGGAAACGGCTTGGGACTTGCCTTGGTGAAAAAAGTGATTGACATTCTGCAGGGGTCCATTCACGTGGAAAGCGCCCTGGGAGTTGGCACCACTTTTACGGTGAGAATACGGAGGGGATCATATGGATTTTAAAAAAATCGGGAAATCGTTCCTATTTCCTCACGTTGCCATTATGCTGATTTTAGTGCCTGTTTCTATGGCATTTTTGGTGTATTCTTTGATTTTTTTGGCATCAGATTCTATTGTTGCCGTTCTTTCGTATGTTTTGAGTTTTTACACCCTGACCGTTTGGTGTCTGAAAATTCCGTATTTGATTGCTTTTGTGAAGGTGTTTCGTGCGGAAAACCAATATGTGCAGGTCTGGAAAGCAGATGCAAGGCTTCGGGTGAATATTTCCCTATACGGCACGCTGATTTTTAATACCGTTTACGCCATCTTTCAGATGGGGTTGGGATTTTATCATCACACCTTTTGGTATTATTCTCTGGCAGGATACTATTTCTCTCTTGCGGTGATGCGGTTTTTCCTGCTTCGTCACAGCCGAAAGCATAACCCCGGCGAAAAAATGAGAGAAGAACTCGTTCGTTACCGTGCATGCGGCATCTTATTTTTAATGATGAATCTGGCACTCAGTCTGATGATTTTCTTTATGGTGCGTTGGAACAGAACCTTCCATCATCACGAAATTACCACCATTGCCATGGCTGCATACACGTTTACATCGTTCACGATTGCCATTATCAATTTAGTAAAATACCGAAAATATGAAAGTCCTATTTTTTCGGCATCCAAAGCCATCAGCTTAGCTTCTGCGTGTGTGTCCATGCTGACGTTGGAATCCACCATGCTGACTACCTTTAACGACGGCTCCATGAATGAACTGAGCCGCAACATTTTCCTTGGCGTAAGCGGTGGTGTGATATCGGTATTTGTCATTGCCATGGCAATTCATATGATTTGCGAAAGCAACAAAAAATTAAAACAAATCAAAAAAGGACAGGAGGTATGATTTCATGGAGAAAGAAACATTTTCATATTCCTATTCCGCAAAGGAGCAGGAAGAAGTCAGAAATATCCGTAAAAAATATATTCCCCAGGAGGAAGACAGCTTACAACGTCTTCGCAGATTGGATTCGGCTGTTCAGAATAAAGCTACCATCCGTGCCCTTACGATCGGCATTATCGGTACCCTTGTTATGGGGCTTGGTATGAGCTTATGTTTGGTGTGGGCAGGAGATTGGTTTGTGCCGGGAATCTTTATTGGCATTGTGGGAATTGGTATGGTGCTACTTGCTTATCCCATCTATCAGAAACACCTGGCAAAACAGCGGGAAAAAATTGCCCCCGAAATCATCCGCTTAACGGATGAACTGATGAAATAAAGGACAGTGTTTTACCGTAAAAGAAAAAAGGACACAGAAAATTTCTGTGTCCTTTTTCATATTTAGACCAATTTGTTCATCATAGCTTCCTGATTTCTTGACAATGTCATATAAATCTGCTATACTAATGGTGGTATCGTCAGGGATGTGCACTGTAGTGTAATCTTTTAATAAGATGTAATTACCGCTATTCCCTGGCGATATTTCTATATTCTGAAGATTATAAAATTTTGATAAGTAGCTTTGGTATCTGTTAGTACACTTTCTTCCACGGTGATTTTCACCTTAAAAACGAAAGACATGGAATAAATCCATGCCTTTTTTGTTTCTCATATTTTGTTTGATAGAGCCAAAAATGGAAAGAAAAGGACATAGAATGAATCAATCAAGCCCGCAGGGGTTACCCGAAGGCGTACATTGGTACGCCGAGAGGCTTGATTGGTTCATAGCAAAAGGCATTTTAATCAAATTGTTTGCCAAAACAATTTCACCTTAAATACAAAAGACATGAGAAAAATCCCATGCCTTTTGCGTTCTATATTCTTTTATTCCATTTTTTAAAAGGCAAGGACTTCGATGCCCATAATATTACCAAATTCAACGATCTGGTCATACAGGTCTTCGCCATAGCCCAAGCAGCCGTATTCGTTGTTCCAGCTTTCCACCAGAGCGCCGATATCGCCGTCCACTTTTACAAAAGCGTGAGGCCAGAAAGGAATACCGCATTCGTGACGACGAGCTTCCAGTTCTTCTTTTGCAGGCTGGAACACTTCGCAACGAGCCACACAAATTCTGAATTTGCCGTCCACTCTGCTGATACGTGCCAGAACCCCTTTACCGCTCTTACATACTAAGTCGATGGATAAGCCGCCGGCTTCCCCTTCGGTGGGAATACCGTGACCTGCTAAGCCCACACCGTCTTCATTTGCCAGACAGGGAGGAACAGCGCCGTCACCGATGATTTTGATTTCGTTGGTAGCTTTGTTCACGTGCTGTAAGTCACCATAGTAGATGGGGTCTTTGGAAAGTCCCAT
>JAFYVF010000002.1 GCA_017549265.1 Clostridia bacterium | reverse complement strand
GATCACCGGTGCTGCTCAGATGGACGGCGCTATCTTAGTTGTATCTGCTGCTGACGGTCCGATGCCCCAGACCAGAGAACACATCCTGCTGTCTCGTCAGGTAGGCGTTCCCTATATCGTAGTATTCATGAACAAAGCTGACCAGGTTGACGATCCCGAATTACTGGAATTAGTTGAAATGGAAATCAGAGAACTGTTAAATGAATATGAATTCCCCGGTGACGATATTCCGATCGTTAGCGGTTCCGCTTTAATGGCATTAGAATGTGATTCTAACGACACTTCTGCTGCTGAATACGCTCCCATCCTGGCTCTGATGGATCAGGTTGACGCTTACATTCCTACTCCGGAAAGAAAAGCAGACCTGCCCTTCTTAATGCCTGTTGAAGACGTATTCACCATTACCGGTCGTGGTACTGTTGCTACCGGTAGAGTAGAAAGAGGTCAGTTAAAACTGAATGACGAAGTTGAACTGGTTGGTTTAGCTGAAGAATCCAGAAAAATCGTTGTTACCGGTATCGAAATGTTCAGAAAATTACTGGACTACGCTGAAGCTGGTGATAACGTTGGTTTACTGCTCCGTGGTGTTCAGAGAACTGAAATCGAAAGAGGTCAGGTATTAGCAAAACCCGGTACCATTAAACCCCACACCAAATTCAAAGCTCAGGTTTACGTTTTAACCAAAGATGAAGGTGGTAGACATACTCCTTTCTTCAATGATTACAGACCCCAGTTCTATTTCAGAACTACCGACGTAACCGGCCAGATCAAATTACCTGCAGGCACCGAAATGTGCATGCCTGGTGATAACGTTGAAATGGAAGTTGAATTAATTAAACCTATCGCTATCGAAGAAGGTTTAAGATTCGCTATCCGTGAAGGCGGTAGAACCGTAGGTTCCGGCGCTGTTACTTCCGTTATCGAATAATAAGCGTTCATAAAAATAAGAGCTATCGGATTTATTCCGATGGCTCTTTTTTTATGAAAGACGGCTTGAAAAACAGCGCAGAATCCATGAATCTCACCACTCGGCGTACCTTTGTACGCCTTCGGGCCTGTTAAGGCTTCGCCTTAATTCGATTTCCGGATTCTGCATCTGTTTTTCTTCGCCTTACTGTGTTGGAATCCTTGATTCATTCTCGAAGATTTCTCTGCACCTTACGTTGTGAGAACCTGTGATAATAAAAAACCTCAAAAGCCTTCCCCTTGAGGGGAAGGGGGACCGCTTGCGGTGGATGAGGTGGCGTTGTTATTTCATTGACAGAATTGAAATCTATATCTATACAATAAATTTTAGAACAAACTACTTGTTTTTTTCCATACGTTGTGATATACTAATATTGTCACATAAACTTAAATGAATAACAGAACGGGATTTTTGTATGTTATAGGATACCTATATCCTATTTTGCATACCATAATTTTGAATTTGTCAAAAATGCAAATTCCATTAATTATGGTATGTGAGTAAAATCCCATTCTGATTAAGTTTGTGTGACAACAACGGGAGTTTGCATTTTATTGCGTCAACGACCGTTGGCGCATTTTTTATTGGAAAAGAGGGAAAAATTATGATTATTGATGGACCAACCGGGATTGAACTGATTCCGGGAAATGGCGGAAAAGACTGTCCCGGAAACGGTGAAAACGGAAATGAAATCTGTTGCGATGAATGTAATTACCTGTGTTGTTGTCTAAACTACAGACGTCCTCATAACTGCAACGATTGTGTTCATTTAAAATGCCCTAGAAATACCAAAAATACCGAGGATATCAGATTTCCTCCCACGGAAAAAAATCCTATGTGATAATCATATCACATAGGATTTTCTTTATAATTTGATGGTTGTCCAACGACCTCGCCTGAAATGCGAATAGTTGATAACCAATCGTAAAAACATATCCATCAGTACGCCAAACCAGGCGCCGATTAACCCAAGACCAACAGGATAGCACAGCAGCCAGGTGAGGGAAGGCCGCACAATGGCGATACTGATTAAAGAAGTGAGTGCCACATACATGGCGTCTCCTGCACCTCTTAAGGCTCCCGTGATGATAACCTGAGAGGTTTGCATATGGGTGGTGAATGCGATGATAATCATCAATACGGCACCTTGCTCGATGATGGCAGCATCGGGGGTGAATAGTCCCACAATTTCTCTTCGGAAACTGATAAAGATGAAGAAAAGAACGGTGGAAATCACCAAGGCAATTCGTTGGCAGGTGCTTGCATAAAGACGAGCCATATCCGCTCGTTTTGCACCTAAGGATTGCCCCACCAAAGTGGCGGATGCTACTGCCAGACCGTCACCAAAGCCAAAGGAAATGCTTAAAATACTCATACAAACCTGATGGGTTGCAAAAGGAACAGTTCCCAGTCCTGCTACGGACATAGAATACAGCAGAAAGCCAACCCGCATTGCAGCTTGTTCTGCACAGGCACTAAGACCCACTTTAGAAACTGAGCCGATGGTGGCACGGTCAAATCTCCACTTTGCTTTGGAAAACAGAGATAAATACCGATTTTTAGGGAGAATGGAACCAAGTGCCATCAAAAATGCCACGAAATTGCCCAATGTTGTGGCAATTGCCGCCCCCATTACGCCAAATTTCGGGAAGCCCCAGGCACCGTTGATGAGGAAAAAGTTGAATATCACATTGACCACATTTGCCGTCAGGTTGGTAGTCATCGAAATGCGGGTATTCCCCACGCCTCGTTGGGCGGCGTTTATGGCAAGACCGATGGAATTGAAGAAAATGCCCACCGAAATGATACGAAAATACAGCACCGCATCCGCCAGATAATCTTCCTGAGCACCTGCAAACCGAAGAATCGGCTCTGCCACCAGTGTGCCGATGATAAACAGTAAAACAGCCAGTAAAGTTGCCACAATTAACGACTGCTTCATGCATCGGTTGGCACCTTCTTGGTTTTGTTCGCCTTTTCTGCGGGCGATTACGGCGGTAATTCCCACATTTAATGAAAATATCAACGCCAACAGGATAAATTTTGGCTGATGGGTGATTCCGATTGCAGAAATTGCCTGCGGACTGATGGTTCCCACCATCATGGTGTCCACCGCTCCTGTTAAACACACCAACACCGATTCGGTCATAGAAGGCCAGGCTAAGTGGAGTGTTTTTTTGTATGCTTCCTTTGAGGAAGGAAGTTCGCCGACACGGTCTTTTTCTTTGACCATGTATTTTGTGGAAAAAATCCTATCCAATATTTGCAAAATAAGATTCCTTCTTTCCTTATTTGTGATATCAATTGCAAAAACAGTATATACCAATTTGTTTTATTTGTCAATTTATAAAGGGAAAAATCCATTTTTGGAGCTGTGAATTTTTAGAAAACGAAAAATTGAGAATAAATTTAAAAAAAATTACAAAAAATGTGTATTTTCTGTAAAAAAATGCTGGAATTTTCGGAAAAGCTGTGCTATAATTGTATATGTATAAGTGTAATGTGGAGTAATATGGTTATCAGTTACTCCCAAGAGTGTTTGAAATTTAGAATGAGGTGCTCTTATGATTCGAGAAGATTTAAGAAATATTGCCATTATCGCCCACGTTGACCACGGAAAAACCACCTTGGTTGACGAGATGTTAAAGCAGGGTGGCGTATACCGTGAAAACCAGGTTGTGGAAGAACGCGTGATGGATAATAATGCGTTGGAGAGAGAACGCGGTATCACTATTTTGGCAAAAAATACCGCCGTGCATTATAAGGACACCAAAATCAATATTATCGACACTCCCGGTCACGCAGACTTTTCCGGGGAAGTGGAACGAGTTTTAAAAATGGTAAACGGCGTTGTTCTGCTGGTTGATGCTGCAGAAGGTCCTATGCCTCAGACTCGTTTCGTATTGCAAAAAGCACTGGAATTAGGGCATCGCATTATTGTGGTAATCAATAAAATCGATAAGCCCGACGCTCGTTTGGATGAAGTGGGCGAAGAAGTGTTGGAACTTCTGTTGGAATTGGATGCCAATGATGAACAGTTGGACAGCCCCATTATTTACTGCTCCGGCCGTGCCGGAACTGCATCCTATTCTCCCAATGTGGCAGGAAAAGACTTGTCTGTTCTCTTTGAAAAAATTGTTAGCTATATTCCTGCTCCCGAAGGGGACGAAACAGGAGACCTGCAGGTGTTGGTTTCCTCCATTGACTATAATGATTATGTGGGCAGAGTTGCCATCGGTCGTGTGGAGAGAGGTATGGTAAAACAGAATCAGGAAGTTATGGTTTGTGACTATCACAACCGTCGTGCTCCCCGTAAGGGAAAAGTGGTAAACCTTTATCAGTTTGACGGTTTAAACAGAAAACAGGTTACCGATGCCAAAGTGGGCGATATTATTTACTTCTCCGGTATCGAAGATATCACCATCGGCGAAACCATTGCCGCCGTATCCAATCCGGAACCGGTGGAATTTGTAAAAATCGGAGAACCCACCGTGGAAATGACTTTTTCGGTAAATGACAGTCCCTTTGCAGGGCAGGAGGGTAAATTTGTTACTACTCGTCAGATTCGTGACCGTCTGCAAAAAGAATTGTTAAAAGACGTTTCTCTGCGTGTAAGAGACGGGGAAACCACCGATTGCTTCTTAGTATCGGGACGTGGCGAAATGCATCTTTCCATCTTAATTGAAACGATGAGACGTGAAGGCTTTGAATTTGCCGTTTCCACTCCCAGAGTGCTCTTAAAAGAAATCGACGGCAAAATTTACGAGCCCACCGAAAAATTAGTGATTGATGTTCCGGAAGACTGTGTTGGTTCCGTTATGGAAAAAATGGGTCTTCGTAAAGCAGAACTGACCCATATGGCACCGGTTGGCAACCGTATGAGAATTGAATTTATCATTCCTTCCCGTGGCTTATTTGGTTACAGAAGTGAATTTTTAACTGATACCAAGGGCGAGGGGATTTTAAACACCATCTTCCACGAGTATCAGGAACATAAAGGTGATATTACCAAACGTTTCACAGGTTCCTTAGTAGCCTTTGAAACAGGCACCGCCGTAACCTACGGTTTATATAACGCTCAGGAGAGAGGCACTCTCTTTATCGGAGCAGGTACCAAGGTGTATGAAGGTATGGTAGTTGGTTTCACACCAAAACAGGAAGATATCAACGTAAACGTTTGTAAGAAAAAACAGCTGACCAACACCCGTGCATCCGGTAGTGATGATGCCTTAAAACTCACACCCCCCACCGTGTATAGCTTGGAAGCATCTTTGGAATTCTTAGCAGATGACGAGCTTCTGGAAGTAACTCCCGAAAGCTTACGTATCCGTAAGAGAATTTTAAATAATCAGCTTCGAGCAAAAGCAAGAAACAAATAGTATAACGGAGGAATATAGATATGATTAGAGCCGGTATTTTAGGCGCAACAGGATATGCCGGAATTGAATTGTTAAGATTACTGCTGAATCATCCCGAAGTGGAAGTGACCACGCTGGTGTCCGGCAGTACCGCAGGGGAAAAGATTTCCACCATCTATCCCCATTTAAAAGGCATTTGTGATATCGTGTTGGAAGAACTCAATGTGGAAGAAATTGCAAAAAAATGCGATGTGGTATTTACCTCTCTGCCTCACGGTGCTTCCGATATGGTCATCGGCAATTTATAT